>NZ_JADBRS010000036.1:0-305 GCF_014930775.1 Enterobacter cloacae complex sp. P38RS | reverse complement strand
GTTCCTTCACCCGAGTTCTCTCAAGCGCCTTGGTATTCTCTACCTGACCACCTGTGTCGGTTTGGGGTACGATTTCGTGTTACCTGATGCTTAGAGGCTTTTCCTGGAAGCAGGGCATTTATCACTTCAGCACCGTAGTGCCTCGTCATCACGCCTCAGTGTTAAAGTGAACCGGATTTGCCTGGAACACACACCTACACGCTTAAACCGGGACAACCGTCGCCCGGCTGACATAGCCTTCTCCGTCCCCCCTTCGCAGTAACACCAAGTACAGGAATATTAACCTGTTTCCCATCGACTACGCC
>NZ_JADBRS010000035.1:0-333 GCF_014930775.1 Enterobacter cloacae complex sp. P38RS | reverse complement strand
ATTTGAGAGACTCGAACACACCTTAAAGATGTGTCGTTTCAATTTTCAGCTTGATCCAGATTTTTAAAGAGCAAATATCTCAAACATGACTCGCAAGTCAGTTTTGAGATATGACGGCAGGTGACTTTCACTCACGAACCAGCAAGTGGCGTCCCCTAGGGGATTCGAACCCCTGTTACCGCCGTGAAAGGGCGGTGTCCTGGGCCTCTAGACGAAGGGGACACTGAAGTCTCAATCGCAAGACGCCTTGCTATTTACTTTTCATCAGACAATCTGTGTGAGCACTACAAAGGCAGGTTCTTTAAGGTAAGGAGGTGATCCAACCGCAGGTTC
>NZ_JADBRS010000034.1:0-379 GCF_014930775.1 Enterobacter cloacae complex sp. P38RS | reverse complement strand
CGGATAGCTCAGTCGGTAGAGCAGGGGATTGAAAATCCCCGTGTCCTTGGTTCGATTCCGAGTCCGGGCACCACTATTTAAAGAACCCAGCCTATGGCTGGGTTTTTGCTTTTCTGCGTTTATCAAAACCTTACCTTATTTATACTCCTGTATCTCTTCCCGGTAAGATCGTGCGGTTAGCATTTCCCGGTGGCGCTGCGCTTACCGGGCCTGCAAAACCTATAGCCGGATAAGGCGAAGCCGCCATCCGGCATTTTCCGGCGCACAAAGCAAAAAACCCCGCACCTTACGGTACGGGGTTGTTCTTAATTGATGCCTGGCAGTTCCCTACTCTCACATGGGGAGACCCCACACTACCATCGGCGCTACGGCGTTTCAC
>NZ_JADBRS010000033.1:0-605 GCF_014930775.1 Enterobacter cloacae complex sp. P38RS | reverse complement strand
TGTACAGTCCGGGGACATGGTAGACAGGTGTTCGGGGACATGGTGAACACTTTTTAACATCCTTTACCCATGGTGATCGACTTTTTCTTCAGGTCGATCACCCCCACTTTCGTGCTGTACCACCACACTTCATAGCAGCCGTCATCCTGTGTCTCCCTCAGCCCGACCCGTTCTCCCCTGAACGCCTTGCCTGCGCTCAGACTGACACCCTGTATGCTCAGCTTTCCGCTGACATCCACTTTCCTGACCTTCACCCCTTCATCGTATTCAGGTGGCGTTACGCTGCCGCTGTACTGCCGGGCAGACGGCTGATAACGCGAGGCCGGTACCGCCATATCCAGCGCCTCGTGCGGGCGTTCAAGGTTGTACACCGTGCGCCAGTGATCGAAAGCGCGTTGCAGCTCTCCGCTGTCCGCGAACCATTTTCCCTGCAGCACTTCCGCCTTCAGGCTGCGGTGAAAACGCTCCAGCTTGCCCTGCGTCTGCGGATGATAAGGCCGGGAGTGCCCCACCCGGATACCGTGGCGCATCAGCCACAGCTCCAGCGCCGTCCAGGTGCCGGTGGTGTCGCCCCACGGTGAGCCGTTGTCCATCGTCATCCTGTC
>NZ_JADBRS010000032.1:0-629 GCF_014930775.1 Enterobacter cloacae complex sp. P38RS | reverse complement strand
AGAACTTTAGCAACAACGCCCGCGCCAACGGTACGGCCGCCTTCACGGATTGCGAAACGCAGACCGTCGTCCATCGCGATTGGGTGGATCAGAGTCACAACCATCTTGATGTTGTCGCCTGGCATTACCATCTCTACGCCTTCTGGCAGTTCGATGGTACCGGTCACGTCAGTTGTACGGAAGTAGAACTGTGGACGGTAGCCTTTGAAGAACGGAGTATGACGGCCGCCTTCGTCTTTGGACAGAATGTACACTTCAGATTCGAACTTGGTGTGTGGCTTGATTGAGCCTGGCTTCGCCAGAACCTGACCACGTTCGATTTCTTCACGTTTGATACCACGCAGCAGAACACCAACGTTCTCACCAGCACGGCCTTCGTCCAGCAGTTTGCGGAACATTTCAACGCCAGTACAGGTAGACTTCGCAGTCTCTTTGATACCAACGATTTCAACTTCTTCACCAACTTTGATGATACCGCGCTCTACACGACCGGTAACAACGGTACCACGACCGGAGATGGAGAATACGTCTTCGATTGGCAGCAGGAATGGCTTGTCAATCGCACGCTCTGGTTCTGGGATGTAAGAATCCAGGAAGCCAGCCAGTTCGATGATTTTCGCTTCCCACTC
>NZ_JADBRS010000031.1:0-679 GCF_014930775.1 Enterobacter cloacae complex sp. P38RS | reverse complement strand
TGTACGGTCCGGGGACATAGTGAACACTTGTTCGGGGACATGGTAGACACTTACAACTGAGGCATAAGAACCCGTTTATGGAGTCGCTTATGCCCTGGGATGCGAGAGATACCATGTCATTACGTACCGAGTTTGTGCTGTTCGCCTCGCAGGACGGGGCGAACATCCGTTTCCTCTGCCGTCAGTTCGGCATTTCTCCTGCCACCGGCTACAAGTGGCTTCAGCGCTGGGCTGAGGAAGGTGCCTCCGGTCTTCAGGACCGCTCCCGCGCACCTCATCATTCCCCGAACCGCTCATCTGACGACATCACGGCCCTGCTGCGCATGGCGCATGACCGTCATCAACGCTGGGGCGCCCGCAAGATTAAGCGCTGGCTTGAAGACCAGGGGCACCGTATGCCCGCCTTCAGCACCGTCCATAATCTGATGGCCCGTCACGGTCTGCTGCCGGGCGCATCACCGGGCGTTCCGGCTACGGGACGCTTCGAACATGACGCGCCGAACCGGCTCTGGCAGATGGATTTTAAGGGCCACTTTCCCTTTGGCGGTGGCCGCTGCCATCCGCTCACCCTGCTGGACGACCACTCCCGTTTTTCCCTGTGCCTGGCGCACTGTACCGATGAACGGCGCGAGACCGTGCAGCAGCAGCTGGTCAGCGCGTTTGAACGCTACGGCCTGCC
>NZ_JADBRS010000030.1:0-1426 GCF_014930775.1 Enterobacter cloacae complex sp. P38RS | reverse complement strand
TAATGCCAGTCAGTTAAGACTCTGACTGGCCCTTTTTCGGGGCTGTGGGGTATCTCCAGGGCCTTTCCTTTACCACTCTCGGGAAGGCCCTTTCCCTTCTTATCGGTAATTTTACCAGTTGCCCCATACTTTCAAGATCACGTGTCAGCTCCGGGATACGCCCCGGTGAAGCGCCCTGCAGGGTCATCAGCATTCTCATTACCATTCCGCATGATTCTGAGAAGCTCAACTGGTTCGGCCAGTATCCTTTCAGATGTCCCGCCATTTTAATCATCTGATATCTCACCAGATTATACGCCAGTAATACGCCCCATAGCTCCTGCTCCACAAGCTCCGGCTTTTTACTTCTCACCGTCAGCCTGCTCAGCTGCATCGTCTGTTTTATCTCCCTGTATCCCAGCTCTATCTCCCAGCGATGGCTGTACAGGTCTGCCATTTCTCCCCCCGGGTAACGCATGGCATCCGTCATTGACGTCAGCAGGTGACAGATTTTTCCTTTGCGCGTCACGGTCAGCAGGCGCGCTGTCATCTCATTTCCCAGACCCGGCCACTTTTTTCGTGCCTGTGGACTGGTTTTCAGCCTTACCAGATGATCGCCTTTGCCCAGTTTTCTGACCTCTTCGTACTGCGCTCCCTTTCTGAGGGGGATCATCCAGTGCCGGTGCTCTCCCGCCTGGCTCCAGGCGTTTAACAGCCCCAGTGAGTAATATCCCTTATCCATTAACGTCAGGGTGTTATCGCCGGTTTGCTCTATAAGTTGCCCGGCAAGCTCATTTTCACTGCTTTTCATCGTGCCGAAGGCCGCTGCTGTCAGCAGATGGCTGGTCAGCTCCATCTGGCAGACCATTTTGACCTGCGGGTAGAGTGCCGGATTTCCGCCATGCGTCTGGCGGGGGAAGGCGTTATCATTTTCTGGCGTGTCCGGTGTTCGCCAGAACACACCATCGATGGCCAGCAGGGTCAGACCGCACCAGTTCGGATGCGGCGTGTTTCCATGCCAGAGCTGCGCTGTTTGCGTGAACACCCGGCGGACGGCCTCGCTTCCCAGCCGCTGGCGGGCCTGGATCACGGCGCTGGGCGCAACGAACGGACGATTGCCGGGTAACATGATATCCAGCCGGTTAACGATCTGATGAAGAGGCTCCTTACGCTCAAGGGCCATACCGACAATGCACCAGACCATCATTTCCAGAGGAAGGCGCCGTTTGCGTAACGTGACAGTGCCGGATTCTTTAAGGCAGCGGGAAATCAGTTCCGGGTCAAGGTAGTCGCCCAGAGAAGTCAGTGGGTTACGCAGAGAATCATAACGGGATACCAGATCAAGAGCCTGTCCAATGTGCATAAAAAAATCCGGAAACGGGTGAGCATTTCCGGATTCTTACACAGCCACTGGATCGGTCAACCGATCCTTAACTGATCGGCATTA
>NZ_JADBRS010000029.1:0-1871 GCF_014930775.1 Enterobacter cloacae complex sp. P38RS | reverse complement strand
TCCGCAGTCCGGGTCGTAATACCGGAACAGATTGTAGTGCAGCCCTGTCTCACGGTCCAGGTATTGCCCCTGCATGCGCAGGTTCTGAGAATATCCTGATACCTGCGTCTCGCTTTCCCGCAGCAGCTTGCCCCAGGCGCTGTTGACCCCTTCGCAGCGCACCTGCCCTTCGCTATCCCTCATCCGCTCCGGCGTGCCGTTGGGCTGGCAGTGGAACCAGAAAATCTCCGGCGCTTCAACGCCGTCGATACGCGCCAGCGGGTCGTAGCTGTCCTGATCGCTGTAGACGTACGTCAGCGGCACATCCCCGTGCACTTCCTGCAGCAGGCGAAACCCTTCCCAGACAAACCGGGTGGTGACCGGCCTGCCGGTTGTCTGTCCGCCCAGCATCTGACGTCGCGTTTTGCTGATGCGCCGCCCGAGCGGATCATAGCGGAAGCTGACCTGCGTCTGAGGTTTATTGCGGTCCCGCGGCTGGCTGATGACCTCCGTCAGGCGATGCTCGCTGTCGTAGCGGTAGTGCCGGCGCATCTGGCCGTTATCTTTCTCCACGGTGCGACCGTGGATGTCATAGCGCCAGCGAATGCCGTTCAGATGCGTCAGGCGGTTGTGCGTGACCTTCTCAGCAGATCCTTCGAGCGGGTTGGCTGCATCCCAGCGCCACTGCTCCTGGCCGGGCAGCGTGCCGTCCTGAACCAGCAGGCGCCCGGCGCTGTCGTACTGCCAGCGGTACCAGCTGAACGTGTTATCGTCACGCTCTTCGCGAACCAGGTTATTACGGTAATCGTAATCCCAGCGGCGCGGCGACGGGTACTGAGCGTTGCCGGTAAAGACGTCACGCCGATGCAGTCGGCCCAGGCGGTCGTATTCGCTGCGGGTGGTCAGCAGCCCCTGCGTGCGGCTGGTCTCACGATGGAGTTCGTCGCGGGTTAAATTGGAGATCGACAGCTTATTGAGAACAAGGTGAGCAAGGCGAGAAAGAATCAGGCAAGATGCGTGCGAAAGGGAAAGATTACATCGTTAAAGATGGCTATGTGATGAACTTCCTGTTTAATGTTTGATTTGTTTTGAATGAAAAAAATCCACGCTTTGGCGTGGATTTTTTGCGGGGTTAAAACACATTCTCTAATAGTTCTGTTTTCATGCTGGGTTCAAAAGGTATGATCTCAATAGTCGCAAGCTTTAACCTCGGAAAAGGATCCTCGCATAATCGTTTTGAAGTGAGGCAAGACTCTCACACTTAGCGAGAATGACTCCACCGTTTCTTGGGATCCTTCTTTCGGACGCCAGGAAAATCACCTCTGTATACCCCTTTTTAAGTCACTCAACATGAGCAGGTATCGCTGCGTCGATTTCTTCGAGTGGTTTTATATAGGTCAAAATGACAATGTAAACCGTGCTTATCCTTTGCCACTTAACTCTGTTTTTTAAACTGCTTGTCGGAACAGCTGATACAGTTCCTCTTTTGCCACTGATTGTTGTTATCATTTTTTGGCGCTTTTGATCTTAATATGCAGGGCCCGATTGAGCCAACGCGTTACGCTTCATATCCCAGGAATAAAACCAGTCATGCCAGCCATTTTTTTTTGCTGGATAGCTACAGACAACGACCACTTCCTTTGACAGGTTGAATGTTAAGTAATTGAAAATCGCACCTTCAGGAGGTGCAGACCAAAATAGTTTTTCGCCCTGCACATTGAAGATGGTCAAAACGGTCGGTAATGGCTTTGGCTCGCTTAATGCAAAGACTAACTGGCGTGTTAAGTCGACCATTGCATAGTCTAAAAATGGCATATTAACCAGTATGTTACTTTCGCCACACGTCCATTGAAGCAGGTCATTTTCTTTGATGAAATTGAGATTTTTAATCA
>NZ_JADBRS010000028.1:0-5603 GCF_014930775.1 Enterobacter cloacae complex sp. P38RS | reverse complement strand
GAAACGGGTGAGCATTTCCGGATTCTTACACAGCCACTGGATCGGTCAACCGATCCTTAACTGATCGGCATTACAGCCTTCGGGCTGCCGTTTTGCATTGAAGCGATATCACGTGTTGCTGCTGTTCGCGGCGATGATTTTCGCCACTTTTTCAGCCTGAGCGGTCATCTGCATCTGACGGTAAGCATTTTCCATCAGCTTCAGGCCGTCACGCGTAGCCTGAGTATCCGGGTAATCACGCAGCATACCTTCTACGCGGTTAACCACGGCAACCCATGCGCCACGGCGGGTATAGTATTCCGCAACGGAGTACTCATATTTCGCCAGACGATCTTTCAGGAACACCAGACGCTTGGTGGCGTCGGTCACGTACTGACTGTTCGGATAGCCGCGCACCAGCTTGGAGAAGTCATTGAAGGCGTCGCGCGCATGCTGCGGGTCACGGTCGGAGCGATCTACGCCGAAGAAGCCCTGCAGGGCGCTGTCATCCAGCGCCATGTTGGTCAGGCCGCGCATGTACATGACGTAGTCGATGTTAGGATGAGTCGGGTTCAGACGCATGAAACGATCGATAGTTGCCTGAGCCAGCGGCAGATCGGCATTTTTGTAGTAGGCGTAGATAAGATCTAACTGTACCTGCTGCGAATACGGACCAAATGGATAGCGATTATCCAACGCTTCCAGTTGCGTTATCGCCTGTTTCCAGTTACCGTCCTGCAACTTTTGTTGTGCAGTCGCATAGATTTCATTCGGCGGATTGTCAGGGACCTGTTCATTCGAACCGGAGCAGCCCACCAAAGCCAGGCTCAACGTGGCCGCTGCCACCAGATATTTCATGCGCGTCATGACGTTTTGACTTTCCTCAAATGTTTGTCCGGGAGAAACTCTGTTCCTGCTCCCGATTAAGACCAGCTACAATAGCACACTATATTAAACGGCAAAGCCGTAAAACCCAACGTTAAACAAAGAAGCAGTTTATGGCACAACGAGTAGAACTCACCGCAACAGTCTCCGAAAATCAGCTCGGTCAACGCTTAGATCAGGCTTTGGCCGAATTGTTCCCTGATTATTCGCGTTCACGCATAAAAGAATGGATCCTTGACCAGCGCGTGCTGGTAAACGGCAAGATCTGGGACAAACCAAAAGAGAAAGTGTTTGGTGGGGAAGCTGTTGCCATCAATGCTGAAATCGAAGAGGAAATCCGCTTCGAGCCGCAGGATATCCCATTGGACATCGTCTATGAAGATGATGACATTCTGGTGATCAACAAGCCGCGCGACCTGGTTGTTCATCCGGGCGCAGGGAATCCAGACGGTACGGTACTTAACGCACTTCTTCATTATTATCCGCCGATTGCGGATGTCCCACGTGCAGGCATCGTTCACCGTCTGGATAAAGACACCACCGGCCTGATGGTGGTGGCGAAGACCGTTCCCGCTCAAACCCGTCTGGTGGAGTCGCTGCAACTGCGTGAGATTACTCGCGAATATGAAGCGGTGGCGATTGGACACATGACCGCTGGCGGCACGGTAGAAGAGCCGATCAGCCGTCACCCGACGAAACGTACCCATATGTCGGTGCATCCGATGGGTAAACCCGCGGTGACGCACTATCGCATTATGGAGCACTTCCGTATTCATACCCGCCTGCGCCTGCGCCTGGAAACCGGTCGTACTCACCAGATCCGCGTTCACATGGCGCACATTACCCATCCGCTGGTGGGGGATCAGGTGTACGGCGGTCGTCCGCGTCCGCCAAAAGGCGCGTCGGATGAGTTCATCAGCGTACTGCGTAAATTCGATCGTCAGGCGCTGCACGCGACCATGCTGCGTCTTTATCACCCGATCAGTGGTATCCAGATGGAATGGCATGCGCCTATCCCGCAGGATATGGTGGAACTCATTGATGCCATGCGTGCCGATTTCGAAGAACATAAGGATCAAGTGGACTGGTTATGACCAAACTGATTGTCCCGGAGTGGCCGCTGCCTGCAGGCGTGGCCGCCTGTAGTTCGACCCGTATTGGCGGCGTGAGCCAGGGCGCGTGGGAGTCTTTAAACCTCGGCGCACACTGCGGCGACAGCCTGGAACACGTTGAAGAGAACCGCACGCGTCTGTTTGCTGCGGGAAATCTGCCGTCGAAGCCGGTTTGGCTGGAGCAGGTTCACGGCAAAGCGGTACTGAAGCTGACGGGAGAACCTTACGCTTCCAAACGCGCCGATGCTTCTTACAGTAATACGCCGGGCACGGTTTGTGCCGTAATGACCGCCGATTGTCTGCCGGTTCTGTTTTGTAACCGTGCCGGTACGGAGGTGGCAGCAGCGCACGCGGGCTGGCGTGGCTTATGCGAGGGCGTGCTGGAAGAGACCGTCGCCTGCTTCAATGATGATCCCGCCAATATCATGGCCTGGCTAGGTCCGGCGATTGGCCCTCGTGCTTTTGAAGTGGGGCCGGAGGTTCGCGAAGCATTTGTGGAAAAAGATCCGCAAGCCAATGAGGCCTTCCTGCCTGCCGGGGAAAAATATCTGGCGGATATTTACCAGCTTGCCCGCCAGCGTCTGAATAATATTGGCGTAACGCAGATCTTCGGCGGCGATCGCTGTACGTTCACCGAAAAGGGTGATTTTTTCTCCTATCGCCGCGACAAGACGACGGGTCGTATGGCAAGTTTCATTTGGCTGATATAACCTAAAGAATCAAGACGATCCGGCACGTGCCGTTTTCTTTTCACATAATTCAGGTCATTAACCTTGAATAATTGAGGGATGACCTCATTTAATCTCCAGTAGCAAATTTGACCTGTTATGGGAGGAGTTATGCGTCTGGATCGTCTTACTAATAAATTCCAGCTTGCTCTCGCCGATGCCCAGTCCCTTGCACTGGGGCACGACAACCAATTCATCGAACCTCTTCATTTAATGAGCGCCTTGCTGAATCAGGAAGGGGGATCGGTACGTCCTTTATTAACGTCTGCTGGCATTAATGCTGGCCAGTTACGCACCGCTATCGATCAGGCGCTGAGCCGTTTACCGCAGGTAGAAGGTACCGGCGGCGACGTTCAACCGTCGCAGGATCTGGTGCGCGTGCTGAACCTTTGCGACAAGCTGGCGCAAAAACGTGGGGACAACTTTATTTCGTCGGAGCTCTTTGTTCTGGCGGCGCTTGAATCACGCGGTACCTTGACCGACCTGCTGAAATCTGCCGGTGCAACCACCGCCAATGTGACTCAGGCGATTGAGAAAATGCGCGGAGGTGAAAGCGTGAACGATCAGGGAGCCGAAGACCAACGTCAGGCTTTGAAGAAATTTACGGTCGATCTGACCGAACGTGCCGAGCAGGGCAAACTTGACCCGGTTATCGGCCGTGACGAAGAGATCCGCCGTACGATTCAGGTACTGCAGCGTCGTACCAAAAACAACCCGGTACTGATTGGTGAGCCGGGGGTCGGTAAAACCGCCATCGTTGAAGGGCTTGCGCAGCGTATCGTAAACGGTGAAGTGCCGGAAGGGTTGAAAGGCCGCCGCGTACTGGCGCTGGATATGGGCGCGCTGGTGGCCGGTGCGAAATACCGCGGTGAGTTTGAAGAGCGTTTGAAAGGCGTGCTTAACGACCTGGCGAAACAGGAAGGCAACGTCATTCTGTTTATCGACGAACTGCACACCATGGTGGGGGCTGGTAAGGCCGACGGCGCGATGGATGCCGGGAACATGCTGAAACCTGCGCTGGCGCGTGGTGAACTTCACTGTGTCGGTGCCACTACGCTTGATGAGTATCGTCAGTACATTGAGAAAGATGCCGCTCTGGAACGTCGCTTCCAGAAAGTGTTTGTTGCTGAGCCAAGCGTTGAAGATACCATCGCGATCCTGCGTGGTCTGAAAGAGCGTTATGAACTGCACCACCATGTACAGATTACTGACCCGGCCATCGTTGCGGCGGCGACGCTTTCGCATCGGTATATCGCCGATCGTCAGTTGCCTGATAAAGCAATCGACCTGATCGATGAAGCGGCGTCGAGCATTCGTATGCAGATTGACTCGAAGCCGGAAGAACTGGACCGACTCGACCGCCGCATCATTCAGCTCAAGCTGGAACAACAGGCGCTGAAAAAAGAGTCCGATGAAGCCAGTAAGAAACGCCTGGATATGCTTAATGAAGAGCTGGACGATAAAGAGCGCCAGTATTCTGAGCTGGAAGAAGAGTGGAAAGCCGAGAAAGCCTCCCTCTCTGGCACGCAGACCATTAAAGCGGAACTCGAACAGGCCAAAATTGCCATTGAGCAGGCTCGCCGTGTGGGTGACCTGGCACGTATGTCTGAACTGCAGTACGGCAAAATCCCTGAGCTGGAGAAACAGCTTGAGATCGCCACGCAGTCTGAAGGCAAAACCATGCGTCTGTTACGTAATAAAGTGACGGATGCCGAAATTGCCGAAGTGCTCGCTCGCTGGACCGGTATTCCGGTGGCGCGCATGATGGAAAGCGAACGCGATAAGCTGCTGCGTATGGAGCAGGATCTGCATCAGCGGGTGATTGGTCAGGACGAGGCGGTTGAAGCGGTCTCCAACGCTATTCGCCGTAGCCGTGCTGGGCTTTCCGATCCAAATCGCCCGATCGGTTCGTTCCTGTTCCTGGGGCCGACCGGTGTCGGTAAAACCGAACTGTGTAAAGCGCTGGCAAACTTTATGTTCGACAGCGACGATGCGATGGTGCGTATCGACATGTCCGAGTTCATGGAGAAACACTCCGTCTCGCGTCTGGTCGGTGCGCCTCCGGGATATGTTGGTTATGAAGAGGGCGGCTACCTGACCGAAGCGGTGCGCCGGCGTCCTTATTCCGTCATCCTGCTGGATGAGGTGGAAAAAGCGCATCCGGATGTGTTCAACATCCTGCTTCAGGTGCTGGATGATGGTCGTCTGACGGACGGGCAGGGGAGAACGGTCGATTTCCGTAATACGGTCGTCATCATGACCTCGAACCTGGGTTCCGATTTGATTCAGGAACGTTTCGGTGAACTTGACTACAGCCATATGAAGGATCTGGTGCTCGGTGTGGTTAGCCATAACTTCCGTCCGGAGTTCATTAACCGTATTGACGAAGTGGTGGTATTCCACCCTCTGGGTGAAAAACACATTGCGTCGATTGCGCAGATCCAGCTGCAGCGTCTGTACAAACGTCTGGAAGAGCGTGGATATGAAATTCACATCTCCGACGATGCGCTGAAGCTGCTGAGCGAGAATGGTTACGATCCGGTTTATGGTGCGCGTCCACTGAAACGTGCTATTCAGCAGCAGATCGAAAACCCGCTGGCGCAGCAGATCCTCTCCGGAGAACTGATTCCGGGCAAAGTTATCCGTCTGGAAGCCAACGACGATCGTATTGTGGCAGTGCAGTAAGTCACAAAACGCAAAAACGAGCCGCTTGCGGCTCGTTTTTGTTTAAAAACCAGGCGAAAATTGAGGTCTGGGATGCGTTTTGCCTGGAAAGTGAGCAGTCAGTAAATAATTTTCACTTTATCCTTGCAGCTTCGGAATTACTCCCTATAATGCGCCTCCACTGACACGGAACAACGGCACACACGCCGCCGGGTCAGCAGAGAAAAGCGAAATA
>NZ_JADBRS010000027.1:0-26132 GCF_014930775.1 Enterobacter cloacae complex sp. P38RS | reverse complement strand
GATGGACGACGGTCTGCGTTTCGCAATCCGTGAAGGCGGCCGTACCGTTGGCGCGGGCGTTGTTGCTAAAGTTCTGGGCTAATTAATTATCCCTGAATAAAAAAGGACGCTTCGGCGTCCTTTTTTGTTTTCTGTACCTTTCCTTGTCACAAAATTTCGCATTTTTTAACCGCTCCCGGCCCGTATCCTGGCGTATGTGCTATTGTAATCATAACCATTCTCACTTACACTTTGCGCATATTTTGAACGGGAGTCTCTATGTACGTTTGTTTATGTAATGGTGTAAGCGACAAGAAAATTCGTCAGGCCGTTCGCCAGTTTCAGCCACAATCTTTCCAGCAGCTTCGCAAATTTGTTCCGGTGGGAAATCAATGCGGTAAATGCGTTCGCGCAGCGCGTGAGATCATGCAGGACGAATTGATGCAGATCCCGGAATTCAAAGAGATCGCGTAAGCCTCTATCTTTTTTTTGACATCCCCGTAGCCCGTTCTACGCTTCAATGAGTGGAAGCGGAGGGACTATATAATGAAAGGTGATGTTAAAATCATAAGTTATCTCAATAAATTATTGGGAAATGAGCTTGTCGCAATCAACCAGTACTTTCTTCACGCGAGAATGTTTAAAAACTGGGGTCTGACACGTCTGAATGACGTTGAGTACCATGAATCTATAGATGAGATGAAACACGCCGATAAATACATCGAGCGTATCTTATTCCTTGAAGGCATCCCAAACCTGCAGGATCTCGGCAAGCTGGGCATCGGTGAGGATGTCGAAGAGATGCTGCGTTCTGACCTCCGGCTGGAGCTGGAAGGTGCGAAAGATCTGCGTGAAGCCATTGCTTATGCTGACAGCGTCCATGACTATGTGAGCCGCGATATGATGATCCAGATCCTTGCCGATGAAGAAGGCCACATTGACTGGCTGGAAACCGAACTGGATCTCATTAGCAAAATTGGCCTTCAGAACTACCTACAGTCTCAGATCAAAGTGGAAAATTAATCAGATTTTCCCATCCAACGCATAAACCCGCTGCTGCCAGAAATGGTCCAAAAGGCAGTGGGTTTTTTAATGCTCCTTTATCTGAGGTGAGAAATGAAAAAACAAGAATGCAAAGCAGCGCCATAAGCGCGGCGAGTAACGCCAGTTTAGGCAGTATGCACCAGCCATGCCACGCACCAAGTCCTGCCAGATACTTCACATCGCCATATCCCATTCCTTCCCGCCGGCAGATAAGCCGATAGCCCCAGTAAATCGTGGCAAAACCAAGATATCCAGCCACCGCTCCCATTACGGCACTCGGCAGAAAATCAGGATGGATAAAGACCTGGTAGAGCAGGCCCGTCCAGAGCAACGGGCAGAGAAATTTATCGGGCAGCAAACCGTCGCGAATATCAGCGCGTACGAGTAAGGCCGTCAGAGAAAAATAGATCATCAGGAAGGGGAGGGTGGCTAGCATGGAAAAGGCCTCAAAAGGTTTTGAGCGCATACTCGTTACAATCTGCCTGTCCGGCAACGCACAAAAACAGCAATTGCGTAGCGGCTTCAAATAAAAAAATTCAGAAAGGATATACGGCGTAAAAAGTTGCGCAGTCCTACGCATACTGAGCCTTTGACGCTTAATTTCTAAACGGCACTTGCGTCTTTCTCTGATTTACGTATAATGCGCGGGCTTGTCGTAATTGACGGCGGGTTCAATCAGAACCAGAGTAGCTCATTTTGTTACTCAACAATGCTCCCAATTGGGGGGCTACGTAAGAACGGTTACACTCTCCCATCAATCGTAATGGGTTTGAGGAGTAATCATTTTCGTTTATAAAATAATTGGAGCTCTGGTCTCATGCAGAACCAAAGAATCCGTATCCGCCTTAAAGCGTTTGATCATCGTCTGATCGATCAATCAACCGCGGAAATCGTCGAGACTGCTAAGCGCACTGGTGCGCAAGTCCGTGGTCCGATCCCGCTGCCGACCCGCAAAGAGCGCTTCACCGTTCTGATCTCCCCGCACGTCAACAAAGACGCGCGCGATCAGTACGAAATCCGCACTCACAAGCGTCTGGTTGACATCGTTGAGCCAACTGAGAAAACCGTTGATGCTCTGATGCGTCTGGATCTGGCTGCCGGTGTAGACGTGCAGATCAGCCTGGGTTAATCAGGTCATCGAGCGATTGAGAGGTTGAAACAATGATTGGTTTAGTCGGTAAAAAAGTGGGTATGACCCGCATCTTCACTGAAGATGGCGTTTCTATCCCAGTAACCGTAATCGAAGTTGAAGCAAACCGCGTTACTCAGGTTAAAGATCTGGCTAACGATGGCTACCGCGCTATTCAGGTTACCACTGGTGCTAAAAAAGCTAACCGTGTAACCAAACCAGAAGCGGGTCACTTCGCTAAAGCTGGCGTAGAAGCTGGCCGTGGTCTGTGGGAATTCCGTCTTGCTGAAGGCGAAGAGTTCACCGTAGGTCAGGACATTAGCGTTGAGCTGTTTGCTGACGTTAAAAAAGTTGACGTAACCGGTACCTCTAAAGGTAAAGGTTTTGCTGGTACCGTTAAGCGCTGGAACTTCCGTACCCAGGACGCTACTCACGGTAACTCCTTGTCTCACCGCGTTCCGGGTTCTATCGGTCAGAACCAGACTCCGGGCAAAGTGTTCAAAGGCAAGAAAATGGCAGGTCAGCTGGGTAACGAACGTGTAACCGTTCAGAGCCTGGACGTAGTACGTGTTGACGCTGAGCGCAACCTGCTGCTGGTTAAAGGTGCGGTCCCGGGTGCAACCGGTAGCGACCTGATCGTTAAACCAGCTGTGAAGGCGTAAGGGGATAGCAATGGAATTAGTATTGAAAGACGCGCAGAGCGCGCTGACTGTTTCCGAAACTACCTTCGGTCGTGATTTCAACGAAGCGCTGGTTCACCAGGTTGTTGTTGCTTATGCAGCTGGTGCTCGTCAGGGTACTCGTGCTCAGAAGACTCGTGCTGAAGTAACTGGTTCTGGCAAAAAGCCATGGCGCCAGAAAGGTACCGGCCGTGCGCGTTCAGGTTCTATCAAGAGCCCGATCTGGCGTTCAGGTGGCGTGACCTTCGCTGCGCGTCCACAGGACCACAGTCAAAAAGTTAACAAAAAGATGTACCGCGGCGCGCTGAAAAGCATCCTGTCCGAACTGGTACGTCAGGATCGTCTGATCGTTGTCGAGAAGTTCTCTGTTGAAGCGCCTAAAACTAAGCTGCTGGCACAGAAACTGAAAGACATGGCTCTGGAAGATGTGCTGATCATCACCGGTGAGCTGGACGAGAACCTGTTCCTGGCCGCACGTAACCTGCACAAGGTTGACGTACGCGATGCGACTGGTATCGACCCGGTTAGCCTGATCGCCTTCGACAAAGTCGTAATGACTGCTGATGCTGTTAAGCAAGTTGAGGAGATGCTGGCATGATTCGTGAAGAACGTCTGCTGAAGGTGCTTCGCGCACCGCACGTTTCTGAAAAAGCGTCTACTGCGATGGAAAAAACAAACACCATCGTTCTCAAAGTTGCTAAAGACGCGACCAAAGCAGAGATCAAAGCTGCTGTGCAGAAACTGTTTGAAGTCGAAGTCGAAGTCGTTAACACCCTGGTAGTTAAAGGGAAAGTTAAACGTCACGGACAGCGTATCGGTCGTCGTAGCGACTGGAAAAAAGCTTACGTCACCCTGAAAGAAGGCCAGAACCTGGACTTCGTTGGCGGCGCTGAGTAAGTCGGAGGAGTAATACAATGGCAGTTGTTAAATGTAAACCGACATCTCCGGGTCGTCGCCACGTAGTTAAAGTGGTTAACCCTGAGCTGCACAAGGGCAAACCTTTTGCTCCGTTGCTGGAAAAAAACAGCAAATCCGGTGGTCGTAACAACAATGGCCGTATCACCACTCGTCACATCGGTGGTGGCCACAAGCAGGCTTATCGTATTGTTGACTTCAAACGCAACAAAGACGGTATCCCAGCAGTTGTTGAACGTCTTGAGTACGATCCGAACCGTTCCGCGAACATCGCGCTGGTTCTGTACAAAGACGGCGAACGCCGTTACATCCTGGCCCCTAAAGGCCTGAAAGCTGGCGACCAGATTCAGTCTGGCGTTGATGCTGCAATCAAAGCAGGCAACACCCTGCCGATGCGCAATATCCCGGTTGGTTCTACCGTTCATAACGTAGAAATGAAACCAGGTAAAGGCGGTCAGCTGGCACGTTCCGCTGGTACTTACGTTCAGATCGTTGCGCGTGACGGTGCTTATGTCACCCTGCGTCTGCGTTCTGGTGAAATGCGTAAAGTCGAAGCAGACTGCCGCGCTACTCTGGGCGAAGTTGGCAATGCTGAGCATATGCTGCGCGTTCTGGGTAAAGCTGGTGCTGCACGCTGGCGTGGTGTTCGTCCTACCGTTCGCGGTACTGCGATGAACCCAGTCGACCACCCACATGGTGGTGGTGAAGGTCGTAACTTTGGTAAGCACCCGGTAACTCCGTGGGGCGTTCAGACCAAAGGTAAGAAGACCCGCAGCAACAAGCGTACTGATAAATTTATCGTACGTCGCCGTAGCAAATAATTTTAGAGGATAAGCCATGCCACGTTCTCTCAAGAAAGGTCCTTTTATTGACCTGCACTTGCTGAAGAAGGTAGAGAAAGCGGTGGAAAGCGGAGACAAGAAGCCCCTGCGCACTTGGTCCCGTCGTTCAACGATCTTTCCTAACATGATCGGTTTGACCATCGCTGTCCATAATGGTCGTCAGCACGTTCCAGTCTTTGTTACCGACGAAATGGTTGGTCACAAACTGGGTGAATTCGCACCGACTCGTACTTATCGCGGCCACGCTGCTGATAAAAAAGCGAAGAAGAAATAAGGTAGGAGGAAGAGATGGAAACTTTAGCTCAACATCGCCATGCTCGTTCTTCTGCACAGAAGGTTCGCCTTGTTGCTGACCTGATTCGCGGTAAGAAAGTGTCGCAGGCCCTGGACATCCTGACCTATACCAACAAGAAAGCTGCGGTATTGGTCAAGAAAGTACTGGAATCTGCCATTGCTAACGCTGAACACAACGATGGCGCTGACATCGACGATCTGAAAGTCGCGAAAATTTTCGTAGATGAAGGCCCAAGCATGAAGCGCATTATGCCGCGTGCGAAAGGTCGTGCAGATCGCATCCTGAAGCGCACCAGCCACATTACTGTGGTTGTGTCCGATCGCTGAGACTCTGGAGACTAGCAATGGGTCAGAAAGTACATCCTAATGGTATTCGCCTGGGTATTGTAAAACCATGGAACTCTACCTGGTTTGCGAACACCAAAGAATTCGCTGACAACCTGGACAGCGATTTTAAAGTACGTCAGTACCTGACTAAGGAACTGGCTAAAGCGTCTGTATCTCGTATCGTTATCGAGCGTCCAGCGAAGAGCATCCGTGTGACTATTCACACTGCTCGTCCTGGCATCGTTATCGGTAAGAAAGGCGAAGACGTAGAAAAACTGCGCAAGGTCGTAGCGGATATCGCTGGCGTTCCTGCACAGATCAATATCGCTGAAGTTCGTAAGCCTGAACTGGACGCTAAATTGGTTGCTGACAGCATCACTTCTCAGCTGGAACGTCGTGTTATGTTCCGTCGTGCTATGAAGCGTGCTGTACAGAACGCAATGCGTCTGGGCGCTAAAGGTATCAAAGTTGAAGTTAGCGGCCGTCTGGGCGGCGCGGAAATCGCACGTACCGAATGGTACCGTGAAGGTCGCGTACCGCTGCACACTCTGCGTGCTGACATCGACTACAACACCTCTGAAGCGCACACCACTTACGGTGTAATCGGCGTTAAGGTATGGATCTTCAAAGGTGAGATCCTGGGTGGTATGGCTGCTGTTGAACAACCGGAAAAACCGGCTGCTCAACCTAAAAAGCAGCAGCGTAAAGGCCGTAAATAAGGAGCGTCGCTGATGTTACAACCAAAGCGTACAAAATTCCGTAAAGTGCACAAAGGCCGCAACCGTGGTCTGGCGCAGGGTACGGATGTTAGCTTCGGCACTTTCGGTCTGAAAGCTGTTGGCCGTGGTCGTCTGACTGCACGTCAGATCGAAGCAGCACGTCGTGCAATGACCCGTGCAGTTAAGCGTCAAGGTAAGATCTGGATCCGTGTATTCCCGGACAAACCGATCACCGAGAAGCCACTGGAAGTTCGTATGGGTAAAGGTAAAGGTAACGTGGAGTACTGGGTTGCCTTGATCCAACCGGGCAAAGTCCTTTATGAAATGGACGGTGTTCCGGAAGAGCTGGCCCGTGAAGCCTTCGGCCTGGCAGCAGCGAAACTGCCTATCAAAACCACCTTTGTAACTAAGACGGTGATGTAATGAAAGCAAAAGAGCTGCGTGAAAAAAGCGTTGAAGAGCTGAACGCTGAGCTGCTGAACCTGCTGCGTGAGCAGTTCAACCTGCGCATGCAGGCTGCAAGTGGCCAGCTGCAACAGACTCACCTGCTGAAGCAAGTGCGTCGCAATGTTGCACGCGTTAAGACTTTACTGACTCAGAAGGCGGGTGCGTAATGACCGATAAAATCCGTACTCTGCAAGGTCGTGTTGTTAGCGACAAAATGGAGAAATCCATTGTTGTAGCTATCGAACGTATTGTGAAACACCCGATCTACGGTAAATTCATCAAGCGTACGACCAAACTGCACGTACATGACGAGAACAACGAATGTGGTATCGGCGACAAGGTTGAAATCCGTGAATGCCGTCCACTGTCCAAGACTAAGTCCTGGACGCTGGTTCGCGTTGTAGAGAAAGCGGTTCTGTAATACAGTACGCCTTCTCAATACGAATAAACGGCTCAGCGATGAGCCGTTTATTTTTTCTACCCATATTGCAGAAGCGGTGTTATAATGCCGCGCCCTCGATATGGGGCTTTTTAACGGCTCTGATTTTAGAGTCTCAGGTAGTAGTTGACATTAGCGGAGCACTAAAATGATCCAAGAACAGACTATGCTGAACGTCGCCGACAACTCCGGTGCACGTCGCGTAATGTGTATCAAGGTTCTGGGTGGCTCGCACCGTCGCTACGCAGGCGTAGGCGACATCATCAAGATCACCATCAAGGAAGCAATTCCACGTGGTAAGGTCAAAAAAGGTGATGTGCTGAAGGCGGTAGTGGTGCGCACCAAGAAGGGTGTTCGTCGCCCTGACGGTTCTGTCATTCGCTTCGATGGTAATGCATGCGTTATTTTAAACAATAACAGCGAGCAGCCTATCGGCACGCGTATCTTTGGGCCGGTAACTCGTGAACTTCGTACTGAGAAGTTCATGAAAATTATCTCTCTGGCACCAGAAGTACTCTAAGGAGCGAATCATGGCAGCGAAAATCCGTCGTGATGACGAAGTTATCGTGTTAACCGGTAAAGATAAAGGTAAACGCGGTAAAGTAAAAAATGTTCTGTCTTCCGGCAAACTTGTCGTTGAAGGTATCAACCTGGTTAAGAAACATCAGAAGCCGGTTCCGGCCCTGAACCAACCAGGCGGCATCGTTGAAAAAGAAGCTGCTATTCAGGTTTCTAACGTTGCAATCTTCAATGCGGCTACCGGTAAGGCTGACCGTGTAGGCTTTAGATTCGAAGACGGCAAAAAAGTCCGTTTCTTCAAGTCTAACAGCGAAACTATCAAGTAATTTGGAGTAGTACGATGGCGAAACTGCATGATTACTACAAAGACGAAGTAGTTAAGAAACTCATGACCGAGTTTAACTACAATTCTGTCATGCAAGTCCCTCGGGTCGAGAAGATCACCCTGAACATGGGTGTTGGTGAAGCGATCGCTGACAAGAAACTGCTGGATAACGCAGCAGCTGATCTGACAGCAATCTCCGGTCAAAAACCGCTGATCACCAAAGCACGCAAATCTGTTGCAGGCTTCAAAATCCGTCAGGGCTATCCGATCGGCTGTAAAGTAACTCTGCGTGGCGAACGCATGTGGGAGTTCTTTGAGCGCCTGATCACTATTGCTGTTCCACGTATCCGTGACTTCCGTGGCCTGTCCGCGAAGTCTTTCGACGGTCGTGGTAACTACAGCATGGGTGTCCGTGAGCAGATCATCTTCCCAGAAATCGACTACGATAAAGTCGACCGCGTGCGTGGTTTGGATATTACCATTACCACTACTGCGAAATCTGACGAAGAAGGCCGTGCTCTGCTGGCTGCCTTTGACTTCCCGTTCCGCAAGTAAGGTAGGGTTACTGAATGGCTAAGCAATCAATGAAAGCACGCGAAGTAAAGCGCGTAGCTTTAGCTGATAAATTCTTCGCTAAACGCGCTGAACTGAAAGCGATCATTTCTGATGTGAACGCTTCCGACGAAGATCGTTGGAATGCGGTTCTCAAGCTGCAGTCTCTGCCGCGTGATTCCAGCCCGTCTCGTCAGCGTAACCGCTGTCGTCAAACAGGTCGTCCACATGGTTATGTGGGCAAGTTTGGGTTGAGCCGTATCAAACTGCGTGAAGCCGCCATGCGCGGTGAAGTGCCAGGCTTGAAAAAGGCTAGCTGGTAATTACCAATTGAATCACGGGAGTAAAGACAGATGAGCATGCAAGATCCGATCGCGGATATGCTGACCCGTATCCGTAACGGTCAGGCCGCGAACAAAGTTGCGGTCACCATGCCTTCCGCCAAGCTGAAAGTGGCAATTGCCAACGTGCTGAAGGAAGAAGGTTTTATCGAAGATTTTAAAGTTGAAGGCGACACCAAGCCGGAACTGGAACTTACTCTCAAGTATTTCCAGGGTAAAGCTGTTGTAGAAAGCATTCAGCGTGTCAGCCGCCCAGGTCTGCGCATCTATAAGAAAAAAGATGAGCTGCCAAAAGTTATGGCTGGCCTTGGTATCGCAGTTGTTTCTACCTCTAAAGGTGTTATGACTGATCGTGCAGCGCGCCAGGCTGGTCTTGGTGGCGAAATTATCTGCTACGTAGCCTAATCGGAGGAAAGAATGTCTCGTGTTGCTAAAGCACCGGTCGTTATTCCTGCCGGCGTTGATGTAAAAATCGACGGTCAGGTTATTACGATCAAAGGTAAAAACGGCGAGCTGACTCGTACCCTCAACAAAGCTGTTGAAGTTAAACATGCAGATAACGCTCTGACCTTCGGTCCACGTGATGGTTTCGTGGATGGATGGGCTCAGGCTGGTACCGCGCGTGCCCTGCTGAACTCAATGGTTGTTGGTGTTACCGAAGGCTTCACTAAAAAGCTTCAGCTGGTTGGTGTAGGTTATCGTGCAGCTATCAAAGGGAATGCAGTAGGCCTGTCTCTGGGCTTCTCACACCCTGTTGAGCATCCGCTGCCGGCCGGTATCACTGCAGAATGTCCGACTCAAACTGAAATCGTGCTGAAAGGCGCTGATAAACAGCTGATCGGTCAGGTTGCAGCAGATCTGCGCGCCTACCGTCGTCCTGAGCCTTACAAAGGCAAGGGTGTTCGTTACGCCGACGAAGTCGTGCGTACCAAAGAGGCTAAGAAGAAGTAAGGTAACACTATGGATAAGAAATCTGCTCGTATCCGTCGTGCGACCCGCGCACGCCGCAAGCTCAAAGAGCTGGGTGCAACTCGCCTGGTGGTACATCGTACCCCGCGTCATATTTACGCACAGGTAATTGCACCGAACGGTTCTGAAGTTCTGGTAGCTGCTTCTACTGTAGAAAAAGCTATCTCAGAACAATTGAAGTACACCGGTAACAAAGACGCCGCTGCAGCTGTAGGTAAAGCTGTTGCAGAACGCGCTCTGGAAAAAGGCATCAGCAATGTTTCCTTTGACCGTTCCGGGTTCCAATATCATGGTCGTGTCCAGGCACTGGCAGATGCTGCCCGTGAAGCTGGCCTTCAGTTCTAAGGTAGAGGTGTAAGATGGCTCACATCGAAAAACAGGCTGGCGAACTGCAGGAAAAGCTGATCGCGGTAAACCGCGTATCTAAAACCGTTAAAGGTGGTCGTATTTTCTCCTTCACAGCTCTGACTGTAGTAGGCGATGGTAACGGTCGCGTTGGTTTTGGTTACGGTAAAGCGCGTGAAGTTCCAGCAGCGATCCAGAAAGCGATGGAAAAAGCCCGTCGCAATATGATTAACGTCGCGCTGAACAACGGCACCCTGCAGCACCCAGTTAAAGGTGTTCACACGGGTTCTCGTGTATTCATGCAGCCAGCTTCAGAAGGTACCGGTATCATCGCCGGTGGTGCAATGCGCGCCGTTCTGGAAGTTGCTGGGGTTCATAACGTTCTGGCTAAAGCATATGGTTCCACCAACCCGATCAACGTGGTTCGTGCAACTATTGATGGCCTGGAAAATATGAATTCTCCAGAAATGGTCGCTGCCAAGCGTGGTAAATCCGTTGAAGAAATTCTGGGGTAATTGACCATGGCAAAGACTATTAAAATCACTCAAACCCGCAGTGCAATCGGTCGTCTGCCGAAACACAAGGCAACGCTGCTTGGCCTGGGTCTGCGTCGTATTGGTCATACCGTTGAGCGCGAGGATACTCCTGCTGTTCGTGGTATGGTCAACGCGGTTTACTTCATGGTTAAAGTTGAGGAGTAAGAGATGCGTTTAAATACTCTGTCTCCGGCCGAAGGCTCTAAAAAGGCGGGTAAACGCCTGGGTCGTGGTATCGGTTCTGGCCTCGGCAAAACCGGTGGTCGTGGTCACAAAGGTCAGAACTCTCGTTCTGGCGGTGGCGTACGTCGCGGTTTCGAGGGTGGCCAGATGCCACTGTACCGTCGTCTGCCGAAGTTCGGCTTCACCTCTCGCAAAGCAGCGATCACAGCGGAAATCCGTCTGTCTGACCTGGCGAAAGTTGAAGGCGGCGTTGTAGACCTGAACACGCTGAAAGCGGCTAACATTATCGGTATTCAGATCGAGTTCGCGAAAGTGATCCTGTCTGGTGAAGTTTCTACTCCGGTAACTGTTCGTGGCCTGCGTGTTACTAAAGGTGCTCGTGCTGCTATCGAAGCTGCTGGCGGTAAAATTGAGGAATAAGTAGCAGATGGCTAAGCAACCGGGATTAGATTTTCAAAGTGCCAAAGGTGGATTTGGCGAGCTGAAACGCAGACTGCTGTTTGTTATCGGCGCGCTGATTGTGTTCCGTATTGGCTCTTTTATTCCGATCCCTGGTATCGATGCCGCTGTACTTGCCAAACTGCTTGAGCAACAGCGAGGCACCATCATTGAAATGTTCAACATGTTCTCTGGTGGTGCTCTCAGCCGTGCTTCTATCTTTGCTCTGGGTATTATGCCGTACATTTCGGCATCGATTATTATCCAGCTGCTGACGGTCGTTCATCCGGCCCTGGCAGAGCTGAAGAAAGAAGGGGAGTCTGGACGTCGTAAGATTAGTCAGTACACCCGTTACGGTACTCTGGTGCTGGCAATATTCCAGTCGATCGGTATTGCTACCGGTCTGCCGAATATGCCTGGTATGCAGGGCCTGGTGTTAAACCCAGGCTTTGCATTCTATTTCACCGCTGTTGTTAGTCTGGTCACAGGGACGATGTTCCTGATGTGGCTCGGCGAACAGATTACTGAGCGTGGTATCGGTAACGGTATCTCAATCATTATCTTCGCCGGTATCGTTGCGGGACTCCCGCCGGCCATCGCCCATACTATCGAGCAAGCGCGTCAAGGCGACCTGCACTTCCTCCTGTTGCTGTTGGTTGCAGTATTAGTATTTGCAGTGACGTTCTTTGTTGTCTTCGTTGAACGTGGTCAACGCCGCATTGTGGTGAACTACGCTAAGCGTCAGCAGGGTCGTCGTGTCTATGCTGCACAGAGCACACATTTACCGCTGAAAGTGAATATGGCGGGGGTTATCCCGGCTATCTTCGCTTCCAGTATTATTCTGTTCCCGGCAACCATCGCGTCATGGTTCGGGGGCGGTACTGGTTGGAACTGGCTGACAACAATTTCGCTGTATTTGCAGCCTGGGCAACCACTTTATGTGTTACTCTATGCGTCTGCGATCATCTTCTTCTGTTTCTTCTACACGGCGTTGGTCTTCAACCCGCGTGAAACAGCAGATAACCTGAAGAAGTCCGGTGCATTTGTACCAGGAATTCGTCCGGGAGAGCAAACGGCGAAGTATATCGATAAAGTAATGACCCGCCTGACTTTGGTTGGTGCGCTTTATATTACTTTTATCTGCCTGATCCCGGAGTTCATGCGTGATGCAATGAAAGTACCGTTCTACTTCGGTGGGACCTCACTGCTTATCGTTGTTGTCGTGATTATGGACTTTATGGCTCAAGTGCAAACTCTGATGATGTCCAGTCAGTATGAGTCTGCATTGAAGAAGGCGAACCTGAAAGGCTACGGCCGCTAATTGGTCGCCTGAGAAGTTACGGAGAGTAAAAATGAAAGTTCGTGCTTCCGTCAAGAAATTATGCCGTAACTGCAAAATCGTTAAGCGTGATGGTGTCATCCGTGTGATTTGCAGTGCCGAGCCGAAGCATAAACAGCGCCAAGGCTGATTATTTCGCATATTTTTCTTGCAAAGTTGGGTTGAGCTGGCTAGATTAGCCAGCCAATCTTTTGTATGTCTGTACGTTTCCATTTGAGTATCCTGAAAACGGGCTTTTCAGCATGGTGCGTACATATTAAATAGTAGGAGTGCATAGTGGCCCGTATAGCAGGCATTAACATTCCTGATCAGAAACATGCTGTGATCGCATTAACTTCGATCTACGGCATCGGCAAGACCCGTTCTAAAGCCATCCTGGCTGCAGCGGGTATCGCTGAAGATGTTAAGATCAGTGAGCTGTCTGAAGGACAAATCGACACGCTGCGTGACGAAGTTGCCAAATTTGTCGTTGAAGGTGATCTGCGCCGTGAAATCAGCATGAGCATCAAGCGCCTGATGGATCTTGGTTGCTATCGCGGTTTGCGTCATCGTCGTGGTCTGCCAGTGCGCGGTCAGCGTACTAAGACCAACGCACGTACCCGTAAGGGTCCGCGCAAACCGATCAAGAAATAATCGGGGTGATTGAATAATGGCAAAGGCACCAGTTCGTGCACGTAAACGTGTAAGAAAACAAGTCTCTGACGGCGTGGCTCATATCCATGCTTCTTTCAACAACACCATCGTTACTATTACTGATCGTCAGGGTAACGCATTGGGTTGGGCAACAGCCGGTGGTTCCGGTTTCCGTGGTTCTCGCAAATCCACTCCGTTCGCAGCTCAGGTTGCAGCAGAGCGTTGCGCTGAAGCCGTAAAAGAATACGGCATCAAGAATCTGGAAGTTATGGTTAAAGGTCCGGGTCCGGGTCGTGAATCTACTGTTCGCGCTCTGAACGCCGCTGGTTTCCGCATCACGAATATTACTGATGTGACTCCGATCCCTCATAACGGTTGTCGTCCGCCGAAAAAACGTCGCGTATAACGCTCGTTTTTTAGGTTAGTTGGAGATAGAAAATGGCAAGATATTTGGGTCCTAAGCTCAAGCTGAGCCGTCGTGAGGGCACCGACTTATTCCTTAAGTCTGGCGTTCGCGCGATCGATACCAAGTGTAAAATTGAACAAGCTCCTGGCCAGCACGGTGCGCGTAAACCGCGTCTGTCTGACTATGGTGTGCAGTTGCGTGAAAAGCAAAAAGTTCGCCGTATGTACGGTGTGCTGGAGCGTCAGTTCCGTAACTACTATAAAGAAGCAGCACGTCTGAAAGGCAACACAGGTGAAAACCTGCTGGCTCTGCTGGAAGGTCGTCTGGACAACGTTGTATACCGTATGGGCTTCGGCGCTACTCGTGCTGAATCACGTCAGCTGGTTAGCCACAAAGCAATCATGGTAAACGGTCGTGTTGTTAACATCGCTTCTTATCAGGTTAAAGCGAATGACGTTGTTAGCATTCGTGAGAAAGCGAAAAAGCAATCTCGCGTGAAGGCCGCTCTGGAGCTGGCTGAGCAGCGTGAAAAGCCAACCTGGCTGGAAGTTGATGCTGGCAAGATGGAAGGTACGTTCAAGCGTCAGCCTGAGCGTTCTGATCTGTCTGCGGACATTAACGAACACCTGATCGTCGAGCTTTACTCCAAGTAAAGCTTAGTACCAAAGAGAGGACACAATGCAGGGTTCTGTGACAGAGTTTCTAAAACCGCGCCTGGTAGATATCGAGCAAGTGAGTTCGACGCACGCCAAGGTGACCCTTGAGCCTTTAGAGCGTGGCTTTGGCCATACTCTGGGTAACGCACTGCGCCGTATTCTGCTCTCATCGATGCCGGGTTGCGCGGTGACCGAGGTTGAGATTGATGGTGTACTTCATGAGTACAGCACCAAAGAAGGCGTTCAGGAAGATATCCTTGAAATCCTGCTCAACCTGAAAGGGCTGGCGGTGAGAGTTCAGGGTAAAGATGAAGTTATTCTTACTCTGAATAAATCTGGCATTGGCCCTGTGACTGCAGCCGACATCACCCACGACGGTGATGTTGAAATCGTCAAGCCGCAGCACGTGATCTGCCACCTGACCGATGAGAACGCAGCTATTAGCATGCGTATCAAAGTTCAGCGCGGTCGTGGTTATGTGCCGGCTTCTGCCCGAATTCATTCGGAAGAAGATGAGCGCCCAATCGGCCGTCTGCTGGTCGACGCATGCTACAGCCCTGTAGAGCGTATTGCCTACAATGTTGAAGCAGCGCGTGTAGAACAGCGTACCGACCTGGACAAGCTGGTCATCGAAATGGAAACCAACGGCACAATCGATCCTGAAGAGGCGATTCGTCGTGCGGCAACCATCCTGGCAGAACAACTGGAAGCTTTCGTTGACTTACGTGATGTACGTCAGCCAGAAGTGAAAGAAGAGAAACCAGAATTCGATCCGATCCTGCTGCGCCCTGTTGACGATCTCGAATTGACTGTCCGCTCTGCTAACTGCCTCAAGGCAGAAGCTATCCACTATATCGGTGATCTGGTACAGCGTACCGAGGTTGAGTTGCTGAAAACGCCGAACCTGGGTAAAAAATCTCTTACCGAGATTAAAGACGTGCTGGCTTCACGTGGTCTGTCTCTGGGCATGCGCCTGGAAAACTGGCCACCGGCAAGCATTGCTGACGAGTAACCGGATCACAGGTTAAGGTTTTACTGAGAAGGATAAGGTCATGCGCCATCGTAAGAGTGGTCGTCAACTGAACCGCAACAGCAGCCATCGCCAGGCTATGTTCCGCAACATGGCAGGTTCACTGGTTCGTCATGAAATCATCAAGACGACCCTGCCTAAAGCGAAAGAGCTGCGTCGCGTAGTTGAGCCGCTGATTACTCTTGCCAAGACTGACAGCGTTGCTAATCGTCGTCTGGCATTCGCCCGTACTCGTGATAACGAGATCGTGGCAAAACTGTTTAACGAACTGGGCCCGCGTTTCGCGAGCCGTGCCGGTGGTTACACTCGCATTCTGAAGTGTGGTTTCCGTGCAGGCGACAACGCGCCGATGGCTTACATCGAGCTGGTTGATCGTTCAGAGAAAGCAGAAGCTGCTGCAGAGTAATCTGCAGTAACGTAAAAAAACCCGCCTCGGCGGGTTTTTTTATATCCGCATTATCCCCACTTCTCTACAATACCTGTATCAATTTTGTTCATCCCCTGGAGCTGATGATGTGGTTGCTTGACCAGTGGGCAGAACGCCATATTCGCGATGCCCAAAATAAAGGCGATTTCGACAATCTTTCCGGGAGCGGCGAACCTCTTGAACTGGAAGATGATTCGCATATTGCGCCTGAACTCCGGGCTGGATACCGTTTGCTAAAAAATGCTGGCTGCCTCCCGCCCGAGCTTGAGCAGCGCAGAGAGGCTGTTGAACTTGTCGATCTGCTAAAAGGGATCCGTCAGGACGATCCTCGACATAAAGAACTTAGCCGCAGGCTTGCTCTGATAGAGCTCAAGCTGCGCCAGGCAGGAATGAGCACGGAATTCCTGCATGGGGAATACGGTGAAATAGTGATGAAGAAGATAAACGAGGAGTAGCGATGTACCGTATCGGTGAACTTGCAAAGCTCGCGAACGTAACGCCGGACACTATCCGATATTACGAAAAGCAGCAGATGATCGATCATGAGGTACGCACGGAAGGCGGCTTTCGGCTTTATACCGATAACGATCTGCAACGTCTGAGATTCATACGCTACGCCCGACAGCTTGGCTTCACGCTCGATTCGATCCGCGAGTTATTATCGATCCGCATCGATCCTGAGCATCACACTTGTCAGGAATCCAAAAGCATCGTGCAAGCCCGGCTTGATGAAGTTGAAGCCCGTATTCTGGAACTGCAAGCCATGCAGCGCTCTTTGCAAAGGTTAAATGATGCCTGCTGCGGAACGGCTCATAGCAGTATTTATTGTTCAATTCTGGAAGCCCTTGAACAGGGAGCCAGTGGAGAAACTCGGGGATGTTGATTTTTAATCTACTCGGGTCTAGACTTCCGTCGTCATAAACCATGCTCAGGAGAAATTATGAGCCGCTATCAGCACACGAAGGGACAAATTAAAGATAATGCCATCGAGGCTTTACTTCACGACCCGCTTTTTCGACAGCGCGTTGAAAAGAATAAAAAAGGAAAGGGGAGTTATCTGCGTAAAGACAAACATGCAAAACGGGGTAACTGGGAGGCCAGTGGCAAGCAAGCGAATCGCTTATTTACCACTGGCCTTCCTGTTTTTAACTGCTGATTAAACGCGGTTATTCTGCTCTTTTAACAGATCGCGAATTTCACTCAGTAACACTTCTTCTTTCGTTGGTGCAGGCGCTGCTGCAGGCTCTTCTTTTTTACGGTTGAGCCGGTTAATCAGCTTGATAGCCATAAAGATTGCAAACGCCACAATCACGAAATCAAATACGTTCTGGATAAACACGCCGTAGTGCATTACAACTGCCGGGATATCACCCTGGGCTTCACGCAGTGTGAACGCGAACTGTTTGAAATCAATGCCCCCGATTAGCAGCCCTAAAGGTGGCATGATGATGTCCGCTACTAATGATGAAACAATCTTGCCGAATGCCGCACCAATAATGACACCCACTGCCAAATCAACCACGTTCCCGCGCATCGCAAATTCGCGAAATTCTTTAATAAAACTCATTATGTTCTCCTTGTGCCAGCTGACGACTATAAGTTTAACAAATGATTAGCCAATTGCCATTCGGGATAATTAAACGTTATGAAAATAAAAGGCACAGAAATAAAGAGGGTAAAGTGCGGGGGCTCTATTGAGAGCCCCGACGTTTTAAAGGAAGAATGGACTAGGCTGGAATAAACGTTCGACGTCGGTAATAAATTTTTTATCGGTAAGGAACATAATTACGTGGTCGCCTTGCTCAATACGCAAATTATCATTGGCGATCATAACGTCATTCCCGCGCACTACGGCGCCGATAATAGTGCCCGGCGGCAGCTTAATTTCGTCGATGGCGCGGCCCACAACGCGTGACGTGGTTTCATCTCCATGAGCTACCGCTTCAATGGCTTCTGCCACCCCGCGACGCAGAGATGAAACGCCGACAATGTCCGCTTTACGTACATGGCTCAGCAGAGCGGAAATGGTCGCCTGCTGCGGTGAAATGGCAATATCAATAACGCTGCCCTGAACCAGGTCGACATACGCCTTGCGCTGGATAAGCACCATGACCTTCTTTGCTCCCATACGTTTGGCGAGCATGGCGGACATAATATTCGCCTCGTCATCGTTGGTGACGGCAATAAAGAGATCAACTTGATCAATATGCTCTTCAGCCAATAATTCCTGATCCGACGCGTCGCCATAAAATACGATCGTATTTTGCAGTTTTTCCGCCAGCTCAGAAGCACGCTGTTGATCGCGCTCGATCAATTTCACGCTGTAGTCTTTTTCCAGCCTTCGCGCCAGGCCCGCGCCGATATTGCCACCGCCGACTAGCATAATGCGTTTATAAGGCTTTTCGAGACGCTGCAACTCACTCATCACCGCACGAATATGCTGAGAGGCCGCAATGAAGAAGACCTCATCCCCCGCTTCGACAATCGTGGAGCCTTGAGGGCGAATAGGTCTGTCGTGGCGGAAAATGGCGGCGACGCGCGTATCGATATGCGGCATGTGCTCACGCATTGTGGAAAGCGCATTGCCGATCAACGGGCCGCCGTAATAGGCCTTAACGACGGCAAGACTGACCTTACCTTCGGCAAAGTTCACCACCTGCAGTGCGCCTGGATATTCGATCAGACGATAGATATTGTCGATAACCAGCTGTTCTGGCGCGATGAGATGGTCAATAGGAACCGCTTCTGAATTAAAGAGCTTCTCAGCATCGCGGACATAGTCCGGAGAACGGATGCGCGCGATTCGGTTAGGGGTGTTGAAAAGCGAGTAGGCCACCTGACAGGCCACCATATTGGTTTCGTCAGAACTGGTCACCGCAACGAGCATGTCTGCATCGTCGGCGCCCGCCTCGCGTAGCACGCGCGGGTGTGAGCCATGGCCCTGCACAACGCGAAGGTCAAATTTGTCCTGTAAAACGCGCAGACGATCCCCGTTGGTATCAACGATTGTGATGTCGTTGTTTTCGCCAACCAGGTTTTCCGCCAGCGTTCCGCCCACTTGTCCTGCGCCCAGAATGATAATTTTCATATCTCGTGACCTGTTCTCAACATCACTCTTTGATTAGCTTAGCGTAAAAGAAGCCATCGCCTTCTTCCGCGCCCGGCAGGTTTTGCTGGCCCGGGCATTCAGGTGTTCCCGTATCGCGCAGCGTTGCGTCCGGGGTACGTTTAAGGAAGGCCGCGATTTGCTGGCTGTTTTCTTCTGGCAATACGGAGCAGGTTGCATAAACCAGCGTGCCGCCGGGTTTAAGATGTGGCCAGATTGCGTCAAGTATGTCCGATTGCAGTTGGGCAAGTTCCTTGATATCGCGATCGCGGCGCAGCCACTTGATATCCGGATGGCGACGAATCACGCCTGTTGCAGAGCAGGGCGCATCCAGCAAAATGCGGTCAAACTGGGTTTCACCACACCATTCTGCGGGCTTGCGTCCGTCGCCCTGCTTAACCTGAGCCTTCATGCCCAGACGCTTGAGGTTGTCGTAGACGCGTGACAGGCGCTGCTCATCGACATCCACGGCCATTACGCTGGCCTGCGGAGCCACTTCAAGAATGTGCGTTGTTTTTCCGCCAGGCGCGGCGCAAAGATCGAGGAGCTGTTCCCCGTTTGCTGGTTCAAGCCAGGTCATGCAACCCTGAGCCGAGGCATCCTGTACGGTCACCCAGCCTTCATCAAAACCAGGTAAAGCATGTACCGGTGCAGGGGAGGCTAAACGCACGGCGTCCGGATAGGCTGCATGCGTAAATCCACTCATTCCGGTTTCTTCCAGTAATGCCAGCCATGCGTCACGGGTGTGGTGATTACGGTTGACGCGTAACCACATCGGTGGGCGTTGATTATTCGCTTCGGCAATGTTTTGCCACTGCTGCGGATACGCTTTTTTAAGGCGATTCAGCAGCCAGTCTGGGTGCAGAAAACGTGTTTCGCTTTGTGCAAATTCAGCCAGTAGCTCATCCTGCTGACGCTGGAACTGACGCAGTACGCCGTTGATCAGCCCTTTCAACTGAGGGCGTTTAATCGCAACGGCACCTTCCACCGTTTCAGCCAGCGCGGCGTGAGGTGGAATGCGGGTATGAAGAAGCTGATAAAACCCCACCATGATCAAATAATGTACGGTGCGCTGTTTGCCTGTCATTGGGCGCGACATCAGCTTATTAATGAGCCACTCAAGCTGAGAAAGGGTGCGCAGGACGCCAAAGCAGAGTTCCTGGAGCAGAGCTTTGTCTTTATCAGATACCTTTTGTTGCAGGGGAGGCAGGATGTTACTCAATGACTGGCCCTGCTCGATAACCTGCTTAACGGCTTTGGCCGCCATACTGCGTAGATTTTGTTTTTTCATAACTATAAAAATAAAAATGCCCGGAAACACCGGGCTTTAAGCATATATTGGATTAGGCAAGACGATTACCAGGTATAAACCATTCGCGACGGGAATTTAATAGATCCTGAGCGCTCATGGCTTTCTTACCGGCCGGTTGCAGCGATTCAAGATTCAGGATCCCTTCTGCTGTCGCAACCTGGATACCGTTCTTGCTGGCGTCGATAATCGTGCCGGGTTCAGCAGCCGTATTGCCATTAATGACTGACGCTTTCCAGACTTTCACTGGCTGCTCATCAATCTCCATCCAGCTCATCGGCCACGGATTAAAAGCGCGGATGCAGCGTTCAAGTTGAGCGGCAGACAAGGACCAGTCGAGCCGGGCTTCTTCTTTACTCAGTTTTTCAGCATACGTCACCAGCGCCTCATCCTGAACTTCCGGTTTCGCCGTATTGTCAGCAAGCTGCTGCAGCGTCTCGATAAGCCCTTGCGGACCAAGGCTTGCAAGTTTGTCATACAGCGTAGCGCTGGTATCGTCTGCAGTAATAGGGCACGCCAGTTTATGCAGCATGTCGCCAGTGTCTAAACCTATGTCCATCTTCATGATTGTGACGCCGGTTTCAGCATCCCCCGCCCACAGGGAGCGCTGGATAGGTGCCGCACCACGCCAGCGCGGGAGCAAGGAGCCGTGCACGTTGATACAACCCAGACGAGGCATATCAAGCACCGCTTTTGGCAGAATTAAACCGTAAGCCACCACGACCATTACGTCGGCGTTCAGGTCAGCAACCAGCTGCTGATTTTCCTGAGGGCGTAAGGATGCGGGCTGGAAAACAGGAAGCCCATGCTCTTCTGCCAGCACCTTTACCGGGCTCGGCATCAGTTTTTTACCGCGACCAGCCGGACGGTCCGGCTGGGTAAAGACGCCGACAACCTGGTGACCAGAAGATAACAGCGCGTCAAGATGACGCGCTGCAAAATCAGGGGTTCCCGCGAAGATAATACGTAGTGTTTTAGACACGATGATCCTTGTATCCGGGGGGACGTTATGCGCGAGAGCGCAAACGATCCAGTTTCTCTACTTTTTGACGAATACGCTGCTGTTTCAACGGCGAGAGGTAATCGATAAACAGCTTACCGACCAGATGATCCATCTCATGCTGAATGCAAATTGCCAGCAGGTCATCTGCTTCCAGTTCGAACGGATTACCGTCACGATCCAAAGCGCGAATTTTCACTTTTTCGGCACGTGGCACCAAAGCGCGCTGTTCCGGAATAGAAAGACAACCTTCCTCAATGCCCGTTTCACCGCTCTTCTCAAGCAATTCAGGGTTGATCAGCACCAGACGCTCATCGCGATTTTCAGAAACGTCGATCACGATAATACGTTTGTGAATGTCTACCTGCGTCGCCGCCAGGCCAATGCCTTCTTCGGCGTACATGGTATCGAACATATCATCAACGATACGCTGGATTTCTGCATTCACTTCTTTAACCGGTTCAGCGACGATGCGAAGGCGCTCGTCCGGAATATGTAACACTTGCAAAACTGCCATAAATTTCCAGAGTCGTGTTCAGGAGTTGATAAGAATATTACTTCTATTCTAGACAAATCCCGGGTCGATTGACAGCATCAGTGACCAATCGCAATGATTGCGCAGGCCGCTTATGGCAGGGGGAAAGGATGACGTCTATCGAGATATGGCTACGGCTAATACACACAGGTTCATTATGTGGCGATGGAATGCTGGAAGCGGCTGCACGGCTGCACAAGCAAAAAAATATCGATGCTTCCGCTGTCAGAGACGCCGGGCTGTCAGCAAAACAGGCTGAACGGTTCTTTGCCCCAGATGAGGGCGAGCTGGAGCGTAGTCTGGTGTGGCTTGAGCAGCCGGGAAATCATTTATTGACGGCAACCCATCCACTTTATCCTCCTTTACTTCGAGCAATTCCTGATTATCCCGGTGCTTTATTCGTAAAAGGTAACCCTGAAACGCTTAATGCTACCCAGCTGGCGGTCGTGGGTAGCCGTGCGCCGTCATGGTATGGAGAACGATGGGGGAAAATTCTGTGCGAACAACTTTCGCAAAGTGGTTTCACAATCACCAGCGGACTGGCCTGCGGTATAGACGGTGTTGCTCACAACGCCGCGCTGTCTGTAAAAGGGCGTAGCGTGGCCGTACTGGGGAACGGCCTGTTTAGCATTTATCCCCGTCGGCATCAGGCGCTGGCTATGCGGCTTATCGAAGCTGACGGGGCGATAGTGTCTGAGTTCCCTCTTTCGGCGCAGCCCCGGCCGGCAAACTTTCCGCGTCGTAATCGAATCATCAGCGGGCTTAGCCAGGGTGTATTGGTCGTTGAAGCTGCAGTGCGAAGCGGCTCGCTGGTCACTGCACGATGCGCGCTCGATCAGGGGAGGGAGGTTTTCGCCTTACCCGGCCCGATTGGTAACCCGGGGTGTGAAGGACCACACTGGCTGATAAAGCAGGGTGCGACGCCGGTAACAGAAGCGCGGGACATTCTTGAAAATTTGCAATATGGCTTGCAATGTCTGCAGGAAGATCCCGAAAAGCGACATTATTCATCAGATCAGGGAAAGGTGGCATTGCCATTTCCCAAGCTCCTGGCTAACGTAGGAGATGAGGTAACACCTGTTGACGTTGTCGCTGAACGTGCCGGCCAACCTGTGCCAGTAACGGTAGCACAGCTACTCGAACTGGAGTTAGCAGGGTGGATCGCAGCTGTACCCGGCGGCTATGTCCGATTAAGGAGGGCATGCCATGTTCGACGTACTGATGTATTTGTTTGAGACTTACATCCATAACGAAGCAGAAATGCGAGTGGATCAGGACAAATTGACACAGGATCTTACCGATGCGGGGTTTGAGCGGGAAGATATCTATAATGCGTTGATGTGGCTGGAAAAACTGGCTGATTATCAGGAAGGCCTCGCCGAACCGATGCAGCTTGCTTCTGACCCGTTGTCAGTACGCATTTATACCGCAGAAGAGTGTGAAAGGCTGGACGCCAGCTGCCGGGGATTCATCTTATTCCTTGAGCAGATTCAGGTGCTAAACCTCGAAACGAGAGAAATGGTGATAGAGCGTGTCATGGCGCTGGATACGGCAGAATTTGAACTGGAAGATCTGAAATGGGTGATTCTGATGGTTCTGTTTAATATCCCGGGCTGTGAAAATGCCTATCAGCAAATGGAAGAATTACTCTTTGAAGTGAATGAAGGTATGCTGCATTAATTCTATGTGTAGCACCAAGAGTTGTTATGGCCAAATCAGCACTATTCACGGTGCATAAAAACGAGCCCTGCCCGCAGTGCGGGGCTGAACTTGTTATTCGGTCCGGGAAACACGGCCCGTTTCTCGGTTGTTCACACTATCCGGAATGTGATTATGTCCGTCCTCTGAAAAGCCAGGCGGATGGACATATCGTCAAAATTCTGGAAGGACAGCTATGTCCTCTTTGTGGTGGTGAACTAGCGCTACGTCAGGGCCGTTTCGGTATGTTTATTGGCTGTAGCCGTTATCCGGAATGTGAGCATACGGAACAAATTGATAAGCCTGATGAAACGGCTATTGCGTGTCCTCAGTGTCAGCGCGGTCAGTTGGTACAGCGCCGTTCCCGCTATGGTAAGACCTTCCATTCCTGCGATCGCTACCCTGAATGCCAGTTCGTTATCAATTTCAAACCGGTAGCGGGCGTCTGCCCTCATTGCAACTATCCGCTACTTATCGAGAAGAAAACGGCGCAAGGTATGAAACGCTTCTGCGCCAGCAAACAATGTGGAAAGCCGGTAACGGCGGATCAAAATAGTGAATAATAACCTGCCATCAGGCTCCATTGCGCATGCTGTGGACGTGCTGAAAAATGAAAAAGTCATCGCCTATCCAACTGAAGCTGTTTTTGGGGTCGGTTGCGATCCTGACAGCGAGACGGCTGTGAGCCGCCTGCTTGCCTTAAAACAAAGACCCGTAGAGAAAGGGTTGATTTTGATAGCTGCGAATTACGAGCAGCTTAAGCCCTACATTGATGACTCTATGCTGACACCGGCGCAACGCGAGACTATTTTCTCCGCATGGCCAGGACCGGTGACCTTTGTTTTCCCTGCGCAGCCGACAACACCGCGCTGGCTGACCGGACGCTTTGATTCCCTCGCCGTTCGCGTCACCGATCATCCTCTGGTGGTTGAGCTTTGCCTGGCATTTGGTAAACCGCTGGTCTCAACCAGTGCCAACCTGACCGGCTTGCCACCTTGTCGTACAACCGAAGAAGTGCTGGCACAGTTCGGAAATGACTTCCCGGTTGCTGTTGGAGAGACGGGAGGGCGCCTGAATCCGTCTGAAATTCGCGACGCTTTGACCGGCGAACGTTTTCGCCAGGGGTAATCTCATGGAAACCTATGCTGTTTTTGGTAATCCGATTGCACACAGCAAGTCACCGCTGATCCATCAGCAATTTGCGGAGCAGCTGCAGATAAATCATCCCTATGGCCGCGTACTGGCACCGGTAGATGCATTTATTCCAACGCTCGAGGCTTTTTTCGCCGCAGGTGGCAAAGGTGCGAATGTGACGGTTCCTTTTAAAGAGGTAGCTTTCGAACGTGCTGATGAACTGACCGAGCGCGCTTCTCTTGCTGGTGCAGTAAATACCCTAAAACGGCTTGAGGACGGACGTCTTCTGGGCGACAACACTGATGGAATAGGTTTGCTGAGCGATCTGGAACGACTGTCGTTTATTAAACCTGGGTTCCGGGTCCTGCTGATTGGTGCGGGTGGCGCATCGCGGGGAGTACTGTTACCTCTGCTTTCTCTGGACTGTGCGGTGACCATTACCAACCGAACTTTTTCCCGGGCAGAAGCGCTGGCGGCGTTGTTTGCGCATACCGGCAGCGTAAGTGCGGTAGCGCTTGACGATCTTGCCGAACGTGAGTTCGATCTTGTCATTAATGCCACATCCAGCGGCATCAATGGCGAAATCCCGGCGATCCCCGCTTCGCTGGTCAGCGCGCACATGTACTTCTATGACATGTTCTATCAGAAAGGGAATACGCCCTTCCTGAACTGGTGCGAACAACACGGTGCGAAACAGTTAGCCGATGGGCTGGGAATGCTGGTGGGGCAGGCTGCGCATGCGGTACTGCTCTGGCACGGGGTGTTGCCTGCAGTCGAGCCGGTCATTGAAAAGCTAAAGCAGGAGCTTTCGGCGTGAATCAGGCTATTCATTTCCCGGACAGAGAGAGCTGGGATGAGCATAAGCAGGCGGTCTGTTTTCCAGTGCTGGTGCAGGGTATGCAGCTTACCTGTGCCATCCATGGAGAAGCGCTGTTACATCGTTTTGGCGGCACAGACCCGATAGCCGTTTTTTGCGAAAATCGCTGGGATCTGGAAGAGGAAGCCAGCGATTTAATCCGCGAGCAGCAGGAAGACGATCAGGGTTGGGTTTGGTTATCCTGATCCAAATAGTCATTCTTCCATTTTACGTAGTTGTTCGCCGAGTATTTTAATCCTTCGATCTCTGCCTCCTTCAGGGGGCGGATCTGTTTTACCGGGCTTCCCAGATAGAGATAACCACTTTCCAGACGTTTGTTCTGCGGAACCAGGCTACCGGCCCCAATCATTACGTCTTCTTCTACTATCACGCCATCCAGCAAAATCGATCCCATGCCAACAAGCACCCGATTACCGATAGTGCAGCCGTGAAGCATCACTTTATGTCCGACGGTAACATCTTCTCCAATGATGAGGGGATTGCCCTCCGGGTTATAAGAGGATTTGTGCGTAACATGCAGAACGCTACCGTCCTGAATATTGGTACGGGCACCGATCGACACATAATTTACATCTCCCCTGATGGCGACGAGCGGCCAGATACTGACGTCATCGGCCATTCGGACATCACCAATGACCACGCTGGTGGCATCGATCATCACGCGATCGCCTTTTTGGGGGAACAGATCTTTATAAGGGCGTAACACTGCAGACATAACTACCTCTAAGGATGAGCGCTATACGGAAGACTTGATCATATTATTGGATCGAGGCAAGGCAAAATGCGTCAATATTTAAGCAGATCGGGCGGGATTTCAGCGAAAAGCGCGGAAAATCAGCAGTCGAAAAAAAAGATCTAAAAAACACTTGTGCTAAAAATTGGGATCCCTATAATGCGCCTCCATCGACACGGCGGATGTGAATCACTTCACAGTTAACCCGGTCGGTTGAAGAGAAAAA
>NZ_JADBRS010000026.1:0-28925 GCF_014930775.1 Enterobacter cloacae complex sp. P38RS | reverse complement strand
TCAACCGACCGGGTTAACTGTGAAGTGATTCACATCCGCCGTGTCGATGGAGGCGCATTATAGGGAGTTCTCCGCGGGCCGCAACCGCTAAATGACAGAAAAATGACTGACTGCTGCATTCCCCAGCAAAACCCCGCCTTATACCCTTTTACACACAGGTTATCCACAGCGCTTCGAAAAAGTGAAAATATGCGAGCGTTGCGCAAACGTTTTCGTTAAAATGCTCGCGCTTAACAAGGAGGCCTCGTCAGGTGTGTTAGATGAGTTTTTCGCTGGAAAATTCATCTAACGCTCTCTGTAATCGTGAAATCCAGGGGATTTACCATGCAACAACGTCGTCCAGTCCGCCGCGCTCTGCTCAGTGTTTCTGATAAAGCCGGTATCGTCGAATTCGCTCAGGCACTTTCCGCACGTGGTGTAGAGCTGCTTTCTACAGGCGGTACCGCTCGCCTGTTAGCAGATAAAGGTCTGCCGGTAACCGAAGTGTCCGACTACACCGGTTTCCCGGAAATGATGGATGGACGCGTCAAAACCCTGCATCCGAAAGTGCACGGCGGCATTCTGGGCCGTCGCGGTCAGGACGACGGCATTATGGAACAGCATGATATCGCGCCTATCGATATGGTTGTTGTTAACCTCTACCCGTTTGCCCAGACCGTCGCCCGCGAAGGCTGCTCTCTGGAAGATGCGGTTGAGAATATTGATATCGGCGGTCCAACCATGGTGCGCTCCGCGGCGAAGAACCATAAAGATGTGGCCATCGTGGTGAAGAGCAGCGACTACAGCGCCATTATTAATGAGATGGATGCTAACGACGGCTCCCTCACTCTCGAAACCCGCTTCGACCTTGCGATTAAGGCGTTCGAACACACCGCCGCGTACGACAGCATGATTGCCAACTACTTCGGTAGCCTGGTTCCTGCCTACCACGGTGAAAGCAAAGATCCTTCTGGCCGCTTCCCGCGCACCCTGAACCTGAACTTCATTAAGAAGCAGGATATGCGTTACGGTGAGAACAGCCACCAGCAGGCTGCCTTCTATATAGAAGAAGAGGTCAAGGAAGCCTCCGTTGCGACCGCACAGCAGGTTCAGGGCAAAGCCCTTTCCTATAACAACATTGCCGACACCGACGCCGCACTGGAATGCGTGAAAGAGTTCAGCGAGCCGGCCTGCGTTATCGTCAAGCACGCCAACCCGTGCGGCGTTGCGGTAAGCACCTCTATTCTGGATGCCTACGATCGCGCCTACAAAACCGACCCGACCTCCGCATTCGGCGGCATTATTGCCTTCAACCGCGAGCTGGATGCCGAGACCGCGCAGGCCATTATCTCCCGCCAGTTTGTCGAAGTGATCATCGCGCCGTCCGCGTCCGAAGAAGCGCTGAAAATCACCTCGGCGAAACAGAACGTGCGCGTACTGGTTTGCGGCCAGTGGGCGGAGCGCGTGCCGGGCCTGGACTTCAAGCGCGTGAACGGCGGTCTGCTGGTTCAGGATCGCGATTTGGGTATGGTGACAGAAGCCGACCTGCGCGTGGTGACCAAACGTCAGCCAACCGAACAGGAACTGCGTGACGCGCTGTTCTGCTGGAAAGTGGCGAAGTTCGTGAAATCCAACGCCATCGTCTATGCCAAAGAGAACATGACCATCGGGATAGGCGCAGGCCAGATGAGCCGCGTTTACTCTGCGAAAATTGCCGGTATCAAAGCAGGTGACGAAGGCCTGGAAGTGAAAGGCTCCGCCATGGCCTCTGACGCCTTCTTCCCGTTCCGTGACGGTATCGATGCTGCGGCTGCGGTGGGCATCACCTGTGTGATCCAGCCTGGCGGCTCTATCCGCGACGACGAGGTGATTGCCGCTGCCGACGAACACGGCATCGCAATGATCTTCACCGACATGCGCCACTTCCGCCATTAATTCCCGGAGCAGAAAATGAAAGTATTAGTGATTGGTAACGGCGGGCGCGAGCACGCTCTGGCGTGGAAAGCGGCGCAGTCTCCGCAGGTTAAAACCGTCTTCGTGGCACCGGGTAACGCCGGTACCGCACTGGAACCCGCGCTGCAGAACGTGGCTATCGGCGTGACCGATATCCCGGCGCTGCTGAGCTTTGCCCAGACCGAGAACATCGATCTGACCATCGTCGGCCCGGAAGCGCCGCTGGTAATTGGCGTGGTTGACGCCTTCCGCGCTGCGGGCCTGAAAATCTTCGGCCCAACGGAAGGTGCCGCACAGCTGGAAGGCTCCAAAGCCTTCACCAAAGATTTCCTTGCGCGTCATAACATCCCGACGGCGGAATATCAGAACTTCACCGAAGTGGAGCCTGCTCTGGCCTGGTTACGTGAAAAAGGCGCGCCGATTGTCATCAAAGCCGACGGTCTGGCCGCCGGGAAAGGCGTTATCGTGGCGATGACGCTCGAAGAAGCCGAAGCGGCCGTTCAGGATATGCTGGCAGGCAACGCTTTTGGCGACGCGGGCCACCGAATCGTGATCGAAGAGTTCCTCGACGGCGAAGAGGCGAGCTTTATCGTGATGGTCGACGGCGAGCACGTTCTGCCGATGGCCACCAGCCAGGATCACAAGCGCGTTGGCAATGGCGATACCGGCCCCAACACCGGCGGGATGGGCGCTTACTCCCCTGCTCCCGTTGTTACCGATGAGGTGCATCAGCGCACCATGGACCGCATCATCTGGCCTACCGTGAAGGGCATGGCGGCGGAAGGCAATACCTACACCGGTTTCCTCTACGCGGGCCTGATGATTGACAAGCAGGGTAACCCGAAGGTGATTGAATTCAACTGCCGCTTCGGCGATCCGGAAACCCAGCCCATCATGCTGCGCATGAAATCCGACCTGGTGGATCTGTGTCTGGCGGCCTGCGAAGGCAAGCTGGACGAGAAAACCTCAGAGTGGGACGAGCGTGCGTCTCTGGGCGTGGTGATTGCTGCGGGTGGCTATCCGGGGAACTACAGCACCGGAGATGAGATCCACGGCCTGCCGCTGGAAGAGATTGACGGCGCGAAGGTGTTCCACGCCGGTACGAAGCTGGCTGACGATGACCGCGTGCTCACCAACGGCGGCCGCGTGCTGTGTGCGACCGCGCTGGGCCAGACCGTGGCAGAAGCGCAGAAACGCGCCTATGCGCTGATGGCGGATATTCACTGGAACGGCAGCTTCAGCCGTCAGGATATCGGTTATCGTGCTATTGCGCGGGAGCGGGGGGAGTAATTTCCCCTCACCCTAACCCTCTCCCTCAAGGGAGAGGGAACTTAAATCAAAAACTTTTCTCTGTCGGCTGCCAGGTGCAGAAGTCTTCGTTCGCCACCAGCAGCAGCTGAGAGCCTTCCGGCGCCTCAAGCCACGCCACGCTCACTTCCATAGACGAATGCCGCTGACGGCGCTGAATGTGTTCGGTTGCCCAGGATTCAAGCTCAGGCTTTACGGTCTGCCCTTCGCAGGTGGTCACCGTGCCATCGGCATGCCAGCGCCCCTGGCGCAGTACCACGCGGCCCTGACGCAGCGCGTCGCTGGTCTGACGGAGCTGTTCGGCGCGGTAGCGGTAAAGGGCGACCTGATCGCTGGAAAGCTGCTGTTTCAATCCGCTAACTTCATGCTGCATAAAGCTCAGCTCGCCGTGGTCGTCGAAACGCACCTTCACGTGTTCTGGGGTCTTGCTGTAGATGTTCAGTTCAATCAGCGACAGCGCATCGCCCTGCCAGCGGTACTCTGCGGTCGAGGTGTTGCCGTTATGCCACGGGCTGAACGCGGTAAGCATATGGACTTCATCGCTGGAATCTTTGCGCCAGATCCTGACCGCGCCCTGGTTGTCAGCGTAGCCGCTGGCGGTAAACGGGGGGAGTGAGGAGTCATGGCTACAGGCAGACAGCAACAGTATGCCTGCCAGCGCGAGCGTGCCACGCCAGAATGACAAAAGGGGCGTTGCCGCCCCTTCGTTAAAACTGTTCACTGCCACGCGTCTTACTTAACTGCGTCTTTCAGTGCTTTACCAGAAACAAATGCCGGCACGTTAGCTGCGGCGATTTTGATTTCTTTACCGGTCTGCGGGTTGCGGCCAGTACGCTCAGCGCGGTGGTTCACTTTGAAGGTACCGAAACCAACCAGTTGTACAGCATCGCCTTCTTTCAGAGACTCAGTAATAGCAGCCAGGGTAGATTCCAGAGCAGCTTTAGCCTGCACTTTAGACAGATCAGCCTTGTCCGCAATTACATCAATCAGTTGAGTCTTGTTCATAAGTTATCCTTTCAATGTGTTTATCGCTTGCTAAGCATCGAGTGCGACGAAAATGCCAAAAAAGCACTCTCCTGCATACACGCACCGATAGCCACTTTTTTTCGCCCCCCAAATGTAGACCAGACGGGGGGCAGAAGGGAAGAGTCGAGGTGCGACAAAACAGGCGTTAAATCACGTTTTGTTGTCTCATTGGTTAAAAATTATACCAATATTGCTCTCACCGGCCTCACGCAGGTCCGCGCGCAGCCCTTTGATCAGCTCAATATCACGCTCTTCACACTCTGCCAGCAGGCGGAAAATCTCCCACTGAATGTCCCATTCCTGTTCAACCGCCGGGTTAGCACGCAGCTCTTCGTCGGTCATTTCGCGGCCTTCCTGCGTCATTTCCAGCATCGCGACGGTCGTGATGGATGCCTTACTGACTTCAATGGCGTGCTCCAGCGTTTCACCGCTCAGACGGGAGTGGATCAGCTCGCTCAACGCCACGCAGGCGTCGATAGCCGGATAAACGCCGTACAGGTCGTAATCGTCCGCCGCCGGGATCGCCTCTTCCAGCTTTTCGAGCTGTGAATCGAAGTTCACCTTTGCGTCTTTCACCGTCAGCGTCTCCCAGATCAAATCCAGGATACGTCGATAAATCTGGCCTTCGCCAAACTCCGTTTGCTTACAGAACGCGGCATAGTTGGGATACATGCGCTCGCACAGGCAAGCCATAAACGTCACGTGCTGCCAGCTTTCCAGCTTCTCAAGGCGCAGATGAATCGGGTTTTGTAACATGATGATGTCTCGAATCGAAAATTAGCCGCAGTTTACCTGAATCACGGCTGAATTTCCTGCCAACGAATGAATGCCGGACGTGAAGAGGCAACGGCGTCAGCCCAGCGGGTTGGCTCCGGTAACCGGTAGCCCTTCATGCAGCGCTGCACCCACGCCAGCGCGCTGTCCATGCTCACCCGATGCCCGGTGGCGATAAACAGCGGATTACAGCGCGCTTTACTGCGCCAGACCCACGCCAGCTGCTCGCCTTTATGGATAAGCGGCGCCAGCGCGCCCGGTTCGGCAGAAAGCGGCTCAAACGCGCCGCACAGGCGTTTTTTCGCCACGCCGATGGTTGGCACGTCCACCAGCAGACCAAAGTGGCTGGCGACGCCTAAGCGACGCGGATGGGAGATACCGTGCCCGTCAACAAACAGGAGGTCAGGTTTTTGCGAGAGTTGCTCCCACGCGGCCAGCAGCGCGGGATATTCGCGGAAGGAGAGAAAGCCGGGAATATAGGGCATGGTGGTGGCGATACGCGCCACCTTGTACTCCATCAGCTCCAGCGACGGGTATTTCAGCACCACCATCGCCGCCCGCGTCACTTCACCGCCCTGCTCGAACCCGACATCCGCCCCGCCAATGTACTGCGGGGGATCCTTATCCAGACGATCCTCGCGGATCACCGATGAAGCCAGTTCGATTTGCTGAGCGCGTAGCGACGCGAGATCCATAACCACTCCTTACTTGTGATACTGGGCAGAAAGCCGATGCACCGCCTCCACAAATACGCCTGCGTGTTCAGGCGGCACATCCTGATGAATGCCGTGGCCGAGGTTAAAGACGTGGCCTTCACCCTGGCCGAAACCAGACAGTATAGTCGACACTTCCTCTTCGATGCGGGCAGGCTGAGCATAGAGCATGGACGGGTCCATGTTGCCCTGCAGCGCCACTTTGTCACCCACGCGGCGGCGGGCATCGGCAATATCGGTGGTCCAGTCGAGGCCCAGCGCGTCGCAGCCGGTTGCCGCCATCGCTTCCAGCCACTGGCCGCCACCTTTGGTGAACAGCGTCACCGGCACGCGGCGACCTTCGTTTTCACGCAGCAGGCCGTCAACGATTTTGTGCATGTAGTACAGGGAGAACTGCTGATAATCACGTCCGGTCAGCACGCCGCCCCAGGTGTCGAAAATCATCACCGACTGCGCACCCGCTTTAATCTGCGCGTTGAGGTAGAGCGTAACGCTCTTCGCCAGCTTGTCGAGCAGCGCATGCAGCGCCAGCGGTTCGGCGTACATCATCTTTTTAATCATGGTGAAGGCTTTGCTGCTGCCGCCTTCAACCATGTAGGTGGCCAGCGTCCACGGGCTGCCAGAGAAGCCAATCAGCGGCACTTCGCCCTTCAGCTCGCGGCGAATGGTGCGCACGGCGTTCATCACGTAGCCCAGTTCGCCTTCCGGATCGGGGATCGGCAGCTTATCGACGTCGGCTTTGCTTTTGATCGGCGAGGTAAAGCGCGGGCCCTCGCCGGTTTCGAAATAGAGCCCCAGGCCCATCGCGTCCGGAATGGTAAGAATGTCCGAAAAGAGAATGGCGGCATCCAGCGGGAAGCGGCGCAGCGGCTGGAGCGTCACCTCACAGGCCAGCTCGGCGTTTTTGCACAGCGACATAAAATCGCCCGCCTGCGCGCGCGTGGCTTTGTACTCTGGCAGATAGCGTCCCGCCTGGCGCATCATCCACACCGGGGTGACATCAACGGGCTGGCGCAGCAGCGCACGCAGATAACGATCGTTCTTCAGTTCGGTCATTTTGCAGTTCCTTATTGCGTCAGTCCGTCAGTGTAACACTACTCATACTCGGCCCGACACATTGCCACGGTATCTTCTATCAGGCGACGCGCCACCGTTCCCGGAGGGGGTAACAGCGGTAAATTGTCGTAGCGGTACCAGTTCGCCTCCAGCAGCTCTTTCTGGTCGATAACAATCTCGCCGCTGTCATATTCCGCCATAAACGCGGTCATCAGAGACATTGGGAACGGCCACGGCTGGGAGGTCACGTAGCGCAGGTTCTTCACCTTGATGCTGCTCTCCTCCATCACCTCGCGCGCCACCGCCTGCTCCAGCGTTTCGCCTACTTCCACGAACCCGGCGAGGACGGTATGAATGCCGTTGCGATGACGGGTATGTTGCGCCAGCAGGATGGAATCATCACGGCGGATGGCAACGATGATGCACGGCGCGATTTGCGGGTAGTAGCGTTCACGGCAGTGGCCGCAGAGCAGCGCCCATTCGGTTTTGCTTGGGTGCATGGTGTGGCCGCAGTAACCGCAATATTTGTGCGAACGGTAAAACTCCGCCAGCTGCACGCCGCGCCCCGCCAGCTGGAACAGGCCGACGTCAAGATCTAACACCTGACGTACGGATCCCATATCCTGACGGCGCGCCTGTTGGATCAACCACACGGGATCGCCCTGCCATTCGCCAATCTTCAGCGCGGGCTGGCCCACCAGATCGAACGTTTCCGCGGCACCGTAGGGCAACTCTCCTGAGGGCAGCCATAATTTTTGTTCGTGGCTGACGATCCACCAACCCAGATCTGATTTTTCAATAATACGATCCATATCTATTGCACTACCTTCGCTTCACTGACATGTTGTTAGCATTGTGGTTACATTTTGGATAAGCAGATCCCATTCTAAACCTTATGGAGTCGACCATGTTAAACCAGCTGGAAAGCCTGACTGAGCGCGTTGGAGGAAGTAACACCCTGGTGGATCGCTGGCTACATGTGCGCAAGCATCTCCTTGTGGCGTATTACAATCTGGTCGGTCTTAAGCCTGGCAAAGAATCCTTTATGCGGCTGAACGAAAAAGCGCTGGATGATTTTTGTCAGAGCCTTGTCGACTACCTGTCCGACGGCCATTTCAACATTTATGAACGCATTATCCGCGAAATGGAAGGGACAACGCCGTATTTAGCGGCCAGCAAACTCTGTCCGCAGCTGGAAGCCAATACCCAGCAGATCATGGACTATTACGATTCCACGCTCGAGAACGCCATCGATCACGATAACTATCTTGAGTTCCAGCAGGCGCTTTCGGACCTGGGCGAAGCGCTGGAAGAGCGATTCACGCTGGAAGATAAGCTCATCGCCCTCGTACTGGATAACAACCTGAATATCAGCAGCAGCGATAACGTTGCGCGCCCTGCTTGAGTTCTTAACCGTTAACGAGTAATTTACAACCAGTCGCCCCTCTGCGGAGGGGGATTTTTCTTGTCGGAGTGCCCAGTGTGTAAGCACGGGCTGAGACCGTTAATTCGGGATCCGCGGAACCTGATCAGGTTAATACCTGCGAAGGGAACAAGAGTCACGCTGCTGTTGTATCGCCCCTGGGGCGATCTCCTCTTGCTTCATCCGTCGTCTGACAAGCCATGTCCTTCACTTCTGGAATGAGCTATGTCTACAACAAAACTGACCCGCCGCGAACAGCGTGCACAGGCCCAACACTTCATCGACACCCTGGAAGGCACCGCTTTCCCGAACTCGAAACGCATCTACATCACCGGTTCACAGGCCGATATCCGCGTCCCGATGCGCGAAATCCAGCTCAGCCCGACGCTTATCGGCGGCAGCAAAGAGAACCCCCAGTATGAAGACAACGAAGCCGTGCCGGTATACGACACCTCCGGCCCGTACGGCGATCCTGATGTTGCTATCAACGTCCAGCAAGGTCTGGCAAAGCTGCGCCAGCCGTGGATTGAGGCGCGTAACGACTGCGAAGAACTGAGCGTACGCAGTTCTGCGTACACCAAAGAACGCCTGGCCGACGACGGCCTGGACGAGCTGCGCTTTACCGGCCTGCTGACGCCAAAACGCGCCAGAGCGGGCAAGTGCGTAACCCAGCTGCACTACGCGCGCCAGGGTATCGTCACGCCGGAGATGGAGTTCATCGCCATTCGCGAAAACATGGGCCGCGAGCGCATCCGCAGCGAAATATTGCGCCACCAGCATCCGGGTGAAGGCTTTGGCGCTCGCCTGCCGGAGAACATCACGCCGGAGTTTGTGCGTGACGAAGTGGCCGCCGGGCGCGCGATTATCCCCGCCAACATCAACCACCCGGAATCGGAGCCGATGATTATCGGCCGCAACTTCCTGGTGAAGGTCAACGCCAACATCGGCAACTCTGCCGTCACCTCGTCCATCGAAGAAGAGGTGGAAAAGCTGGTCTGGTCCACGCGCTGGGGCGCGGACACGGTGATGGACCTCTCCACTGGCCGTTACATCCACGAAACCCGCGAGTGGATCCTGCGTAACAGCCCGGTGCCGATTGGTACCGTCCCGATTTACCAGGCGCTGGAGAAGGTCAACGGCATTGCTGAAAACCTCACCTGGGAAGCGTTCCGCGACACGCTGCTGGAGCAGGCGGAACAGGGCGTGGACTACTTCACCATCCACGCGGGCGTGCTGCTGCGCTACGTACCGATGACGGCGAAACGTCTGACCGGCATCGTCTCGCGGGGTGGCTCCATCATGGCGAAGTGGTGCCTGTCCCATCATCAGGAAAACTTCCTCTACGAGCACTTCCGCGAGATCTGCGAAATCTGCGCCGCGTACGACGTCTCCCTGTCACTGGGCGACGGCCTGCGTCCGGGCTCCATCCGCGATGCCAACGACGAAGCGCAGTTTGCCGAGCTGCACACCCTGGGCGAGCTGACCAAAATCGCCTGGGAGTATGACGTGCAGGTGATGATTGAAGGCCCGGGCCACGTGCCGATGCAGATGATACGCCGCAACATGACCGAGGAGCTGGAGCACTGCCACGAAGCGCCGTTCTACACCCTGGGGCCGTTGACCACAGATATCGCACCGGGCTACGACCACTTCACCTCCGGGATTGGCGCGGCGATGATCGGCTGGTTTGGCTGCGCCATGCTCTGCTACGTGACGCCGAAAGAGCACCTCGGCCTGCCCAACAAAGAGGACGTAAAGCAGGGACTGATTACCTATAAGATTGCCGCTCACGCGGCGGATCTGGCGAAAGGCCACCCGGGCGCGCAAATCCGCGATAACGCCATGTCCAAAGCGCGCTTTGAATTCCGCTGGGAAGACCAGTTTAACCTGGCGCTGGATCCGTTTACCGCCCGCGCCTATCACGACGAGACCCTGCCGCAGGAGTCGGGCAAGGTGGCGCACTTCTGCTCCATGTGCGGGCCAAAATTCTGCTCGATGAAAATCAGCCAGGAGGTGCGGGATTACGCCGCCGCGCAGACCATTGAAGTCGGTATGGCGGACATGTCGGAAACCTTCCGCGCCAGAGGCGGCGAAATTTACCTCAAAAAAGAGGAGGCGTAATGTACAAGCCCGATTTCCCCTCCGTGCCCTTTCGCTTAGGGCTTTACCCGGTGGTGGACAGCGTGGAGTGGATCGCCCGCCTGCTGGAGGCCGGCGTTCGCACCCTCCAGCTGCGCATCAAAGATAAGCGTGATGAAGAGGTGGAGGCCGACGTCGTCGCCGCCATCGCGCTGGGGCATCGCTACACTGCTCGCCTGTTTATCAACGACTACTGGCGGCTGGCCGTTAAGCACCGGGCGTACGGCGTGCATTTGGGCCAGGAGGATCTGGAAACCACCGATCTGAACGCCATTCGCCAGGCTGGCCTGCGCCTTGGCGTTTCAACACACGATGATATGGAAATCGACGTGGCGCTGGCGGCCCGCCCCTCCTACATCGCCCTCGGTCACGTTTTTCCGACGCAAACCAAGCAGATGCCTTCTGCCCCGCAGGGTCTGACGCAGCTGGCGAGCCACGTTAAGCGCCTTGCCGATTACCCGACCGTCGCCATCGGTGGAATCAGCCTTGAACGCGCCCCGGCGGTGCTGGAGACCGGCGTCGGCAGTATCGCCGTCGTCAGCGCTATCACCCAGGCGGCAGACTGGCGGTCCGCCACCGCGCAGCTTTTACAGCTGGCAGGAGCGGGCGATGAATGACCGCGATTTTATGCGCTACAGCCGCCAGATCCTGCTGGAGGATATCGCCATTGACGGGCAGCAAAAGCTGCTTGCCAGCCGGGTACTGATTATCGGCCTGGGCGGATTAGGCGCCCCCGCCGCGCTGTATCTGGCCGGTGCGGGCGTGGGCACGCTGGTGCTGGCCGATGACGACGAGGTGCACCTCAGCAACCTGCAACGGCAAATCCTCTTCACGACTGAAGATGTTAACCAGCCTAAAGCGCAGATCACCCGGCAGCGGCTTAACCAGCTTAATCCGGATATCGAACTGATTGCGCTCCAGACGCGGCTTAGCGGAGACGAGCTGCAACGTGAAGTTGCCCTTGCCGACGCGGTGCTGGACTGCACGGACAACATGGCGACGCGTCAGGCCATCAACGCGGCCTGTGTTGCACAGAACACGCCGCTGATCACCGCCAGCGCGGTCGGTTTCGGCGGGCAGATAATGGTACTTACGCCGCCGTGGGCGCAGGGCTGTTACCGCTGCCTGTGGCCGGACGAGGCTGAACCGGAGCGTAACTGCCGCACGGCAGGCATTCTTGGCCCGGTGGTGGGCGTGATGGGTACCCTTCAGGCACTGGAGGCTATCAAGCTGCTCAGCGGCATGGAGACGGAACGCAACACGCTCCGGCTGTTCGACGCCCGCTCCAGCGGCTGGCGCCATCTGGCACTACACCGCGCCAGCCACTGCCCGGTATGCGGAGGCCACGATGCGCATTCTGTTTAACGATGAGCCGATGACGTGCGACGACGGTCTCACCGTTGCCGCCCTGCTCGACAAATTGCGCCAGCTCAAGCCGGGAACGGCGCTGGCGCTCAATCAACAGATCCTGCCGCGCGAGCAGTGGGAACTTCAGCAGGTCAATGAAGGCGACCAGATCCTGCTGTTTCAGGTTATCGCAGGGGGCTGAGATGTTACGTATTGCTGATAAAGTCTTTGATTCACATCTGTTTACCGGAACCGGCAAATTCGCCTCGCCGCAGCTGATGGTGGATGCTATTCGTGAAAGTGGCAGCCAGCTGGTGACGCTGGCGATGAAGCGCGTGGATCTGCGCCAGCACAACGATGCCATACTTGCGCCGCTACTGGAGGCAGGCGTGACGCTGCTGCCCAACACCTCCGGCGCGAAAACGGCCGAGGAGGCGATTTTCGCCGCACAGCTGGCGCGGGAAGCGCTCGGCACCCGCTGGCTGAAGCTGGAAATTCACCCGGATGCCCGCTGGCTGCTGCCCGACCCCATCGAGACCCTGAAAGCCGCAGAAAAGCTGGTGCAGCAGGGGTTTACCGTTCTGCCTTACTGCGGCGCGGATCCCGTGCTGTGTAAGCGTCTGGAAGAGGTCGGCTGCGCCGCCGTCATGCCGCTGGGGGCGCCCATTGGCTCCAATCAGGGGCTGGAAACCCGCGCGATGCTGGAGATCATCATCGAGCAGGCGACCGTGCCGGTGGTGGTGGATGCGGGGATCGGCGTGCCCAGCCATGCCGCGCAGGCGCTGGAAATGGGTGCCGACGCGGTGCTGGTGAATACCGCCATTGCGGTGGCCGACGACCCGGTCATGATGGCGCGTGCGTTTCGTCTCGCCGTGGAGGCTGGCATACTGGCCAGAGAGTCCGGCCCCGGCTCGCGCAGTTTTCAGGCACAGGCCACCAGCCCGCTGACCGGCTTTCTGGAGGCGCTCTCATGAGCACGTTTACCGAGCGCTGGCGCGAGCTTAACTGGGACGATATTGCCCTGCGCATCAACAGCAAAACGGCGGCTGACGTGGAGCGCGCGCTGCACGCCCGTCAGCTGACCCGAGAGGATCTGATGGCCCTGCTCTCCCCGGCGGCCAGCGCCTACCTTGAACCGATGGCGCAGCGCGCCCAGCGCCTCACCCGGCAGCGGTTTGGCAACACGGTGAGCTTCTACGTCCCGCTCTATCTTTCGAACCTGTGCGCCAACGACTGTACCTACTGTGGTTTTTCCATGAGCAACCGCATCAGGCGTAAAACGCTTGATGAAGGTGAGATTGCCCGCGAGTGTGCGGCCATTCGTGAAATGGGTTTTGAGCATCTTCTTCTGGTCACGGGCGAGCATCAGGGAAAAGTGGGAATGGACTATTTCCGCCAGCATCTGCCTGCGATACGTCGGGAGTTTGCGTCGTTGCAGATGGAGGTTCAGCCCCTGTCGCAGGACGAGTATGCGGAGTTAAAAACGCTCGGGCTGGACGGCGTTATGGTCTATCAGGAAACCTACCACGAGACGACGTACGCGCGGCATCACCTGAAAGGGAAGAAGCAGGATTTTTTCTTCCGGCTGGAAACGCCGGACAGGCTGGGCCGCGCCGGGATCGACAAAATCGGGCTGGGTGCGCTAATTGGGCTTTCCGACAGCTGGCGGGTAGATTGCTACATGGTGGCAGAACATCTGCTGTGGCTGCAACAGCACTACTGGCAGACCCGATACTCCATCTCCTTCCCACGCCTGCGCCCCTGCGCAGGCGGCATTGAACCGGCTTCGCTGATGGATGAACGCCAGCTGGTGCAGACCATCTGCGCGTTTCGCCTGCTCGCCCCGGAAGTGGAGTTATCGCTCTCAACGCGTGAATCCCCGGCGTTTCGCGATCGCGTCATCCCGCTGGCGATTAACAACGTCAGCGCGTTTTCCAAAACGCAGCCGGGCGGGTATGCAGACGATCATCCGGAGCTGGAGCAGTTTGCACCGCATGACGGACGGCGTCCGGAAGCCGTTGCCGCCGCCCTGGCGGCACAGGGTTTACAGCCTGTCTGGAAAGACTGGGACAGCTGGCTGGGAAGAGCCTCGCAATGACGATGTAACGCACTGCAACACGGTAGAAAATTATCGAGGCGTTACGGAAAGGTAAAACCGGATGATTGTCAGCGCTCGTCCGGTTTTTTATTTTCATCAGGTCAGCAACGGACGCTGACCAGGGCGAAAAGCTTCTTCCTCGTTTCGCCCTGCCTCCGATTCCGTGCATAAGAGGGGCGCAAAAGTATGGATAAGGAATTTCTTAGTGATTCTTAAGATAAATCATCTCGCCTGAAATCGTGTTCCGTATAATTCACCGCTAACCGCAGGACAGCGACTATGCTGAGAGGATATCGGCAGACGAAAAATATTCACCATCAGGATCGATGTACAACTCATGGCACTTTACAGCAAAAAGCTCTCTTTCACCCGACCCATTATGCTCAGCTTCGCGGGGATTCTGTGCAGTTTTGCGCTGATCGCGGTCGTGGTAACCCTTTCACAACGAAAGGATTTCCTTGAGGACTATCATAAGATTAATGGCAATTTCACCCATAACCTTGCGGTGAACTACACCGAGTCAATCCTGCGTGAAAACGACTATATCCTGGGCCGCTCCGCGATGTACTTTGCACGCGATGACAGGCTAAACGAGACCCTCAACGTCAACCCGACGCAAGGGCTGCAGATGATGATGCATTTGCAAAACCTGATGCCGACCGTGTCATCCATCTCGCTGGCAGACACGCAGGGACATTATCTGCGCGCCCCGGAAGTGCTCCAGACGGAAAAGAGTAAAACCTTCGATCCCCGGACGCGTCCGTGGTTTGTCGCCCATGCTGAAGCCAGTATATTCAGCCACTACACCCGTCCCTATATGGACTACTTCAACGGTCATCCGACGGTCACACTCTATAAGCCGTTGATTTCACCAGAAGGTCGACTTAAAGGTACGATTGCGTTTCATCTCGACTTAACGTCAATGGGCTACACCCTGCGTCAGATGGTCGCCCCTGTTCAGGGGGAATTCTTCGTCGTCGAACGCGATGGCGCCGTCGTACTGCACCCTGATACGGGCGTGCTTTTCAAACAATACGTCAGCGAAGCGCTGATGGATAAAATGACCAGCGGCGAAGGCCACCTTTACGATAAGAAAACCGACGCCTGGTATTACTACTACTCATTTACCAATCCGGACTGGTTTGTCATCTACAGGGTCTCTGGCGCAACGCTTACCGATATCACCCGACACGAAACGACGATCGTAGGCTGGGGTTTCGCGCTGGCGGCCATCATTATCATTCTCTTCGGCCTCTATCTGCGTCATGCCTCGCGTACCGTGTTGATGACCATTATCAATGCGATCAAAACGGGCGATGTGAGCCAGGCGCCGCGTCTGGAAGCGATGCTGAGCCGCACCATTCAGTCCAATAAAGAGCGTGAGATGGCGTATGTTCGTCAGGCCACTCACGATGCGCTGACCGGTTGCAAAAACCGCCGTGCGTTCGATAACGATGTGGAGGAATTATTAAATACCCACCAGCCTTTCGCGATGGCGCTGGTTGATATTGATAACTTCAAGTCAATTAACGACACGTGGGGACACCTGAGCGGCGACATTGTCCTGCGTAACGTGGCGCGCGAGGGGATCCAGATAATGCAGCCCCACCACGTCTCGGTCTATCGCTATGGTGGTGAAGAGTTCGCGGTAATTTTCCAGGCCGAGCAGATCGCTGCCGCATTTTCATTGCTTGACGCATGGCGCACCGCCGTTGAAAGACGCGTATGGCGGGAAGACAATCTTCACGTCACGTTCAGCGCGGGTCTGGGTGAATGGCACTTCGAACCGCTGGAACAATTTGTAGGTAGCGTTGATAACGCGCTCTACAGTGCTAAAAAGCAGGGAAAAAATCGTATTGTTCGCACTGCCGTCGGCTGACTTTCTCTCTTACTCGAAGAATTGTAACCGGTTTCAGAAAAATGCCGCTTTCTTTGTGATGCCTGACACACAATCGCGGTAAAGCGGTTGTTGAAGCTCTCTGCGCAGGATAATTATCAATAAACACATGTAGATCGAGGCTGATTATGAAGAACATCGTTTTATGCTGTGCAGCGGGAATGTCAACCAGCATGCTGGTTCAACGTATGAAAGATGCCGCGCAGAAAAAAGGGGTTGAAGTCACCATTAAAGCCGTTCCGGTTGCGGAGTTTAAAGACAATATCGCGACGGCCGACATCGTATTACTGGGGCCACAGGTCAAATACGAGCAGGCTAAACTGCAGGCACAGGCCGACCCGCTGGGTAAAAAGGTCGCGGTGATCGACATGATGGATTACGGCATGATGAAAGGCGATGCCGTACTGGAAAAAGCGCTTAAACTGCTGGAGTCATAATGGAAGACTTAGAAACCACAATCATGGAACTGCTGGTCAACGCCGGTGCGGCCCGCAGTGCGGCCCTGACGGCTCTGCAGATGGCGCGTAAAGGTGAGTTTGACGAAGCTGAAAAAGCGATGGAAGAATCCCGCGAATATGTGAAGCACGCGCATACGATCCAGACGCAGCTTATTGGACTTGACGAAGGGACCGGGAAACTGCCTGTTAACCTGATCACCGTTCATTCTCAGGACCACCTGATGAACGCGATGGTTATTCAGGATCTGGCGGGCGATATGATTGAGCTTTATCGACGCATCCCGTTAGTGAATTGAAGAAATGCAGATATAAAAAAACCCGCCGAGGCGGGTTTTTTATTTACGGCATCAACGATTACTCGTTGTCGGAACCGCCCAGACCTGCGTTCAGCAGTTCTGCCAGGCTCGCGGATGCATCTTCAGCAGTAACCTGCGGTGCTGCTGGCAGTTCGCCAGCTGCGCGACGACGCATACGATCCTGATGGTACGCATAACCGGTACCGGCAGGGATCAGACGACCCACGATGACGTTCTCTTTCAGACCGCGCAGTTCATCACGTTTACCCGCAACAGCGGCTTCGGTCAGGACACGAGTCGTTTCCTGGAACGATGCTGCGGAGATGAAGGACTCGGTTGCCAGAGACGCTTTGGTGATACCCAGCAGATCGCGTGCGAAGGTCGCACCGATTTTGCCGTTCGCTTCCAGATCGCGGTTAGCGATCTTAACGCGTGAGTATTCAACCTGCTCGCCTTCCAGGAAGTCGGAGCTGCCCGCGTTTTCGATGGTTGCTTTACGCAGCATCTGACGAACGATAACTTCGATGTGCTTATCGTTAATCTTAACGCCCTGCAGGCGGTATACGTCCTGTACTTCGTTAACAATGTAACGAGTAACAGCATGCACACCACGCAGACGCAGGATGTCGTGCGGCGCTTCTGGACCGTCGGAAACTACGTCACCACGTTCTACACGTTCGCCTTCGAACACGTTGAGCTGACGCCACTTAGGAATCATCTCTTCGTACGGCTCGCTGCCATCTACTGGGGTGATAACCAGACGGCGCTTACCTTTAGTCTCTTTACCGAAGGAGATGATCCCGCTGATTTCAGCCAGGATTGCAGGCTCTTTCGGACGACGTGCTTCGAACAGGTCCGCAACGCGTGGCAGACCACCGGTGATGTCCTTGGTACCGCCGGATTCCTGAGGAATACGCGCCAGGGTGTCACCAGAGCTGATCTGTACGCCATCTTCCAGCTGTACAATCGCTTTACCCGGCAGGAAGTACTGCGCAGGCATATCGGTACCCGGGATCAGAACGTCGTTCCCCTGAGCATCAACGATTTTCAGTGCAGGACGCAGATCTTTACCGCCGGTAGTACGTTCAGCAGAATCCAGAACCACCAGAGAAGACAGACCGGTCAGCTCGTCGGTCTGACGAGTAATGGTCTGGCCGTCGATCATGTCAGTAAAGCGGATGAAACCACTTACTTCGGTGATTACCGGCATGGTGTGTGGATCCCAGTTTGCAACGGTTTCACCGCCGGCAACCTGCTCGCCATCACCTTTCGCCATAACCGCACCGTAAGGCACTTTATAGCTCTCTTTGGTACGACCGAATTCGTCAATCAGCTTCAGCTCGGTGTTACGAGAGGTCACAACCAGCTTGCCTGCGGAGTTAACAACAGACTTCGCGTTGCTGAGCTTGATGCTACCTTTGTTTTTCACCTGAATGCTGGATTCAGCAGCCGCACGAGATGCCGCACCACCGATGTGGAACGTACGCATCGTCAGCTGTGTACCCGGCTCACCGATGGACTGTGCCGCGATAACGCCGATGGCTTCACCTTTGTTGATGATGTGGCCACGCGCCAGGTCACGACCGTAGCAGTGCGCACACACACCAAAGTCGGTGTCACAGGATACAACGGAACGCACTTTCACAGAGTCAACAGAGTTCGCTTCCAGCAGGTCACACCACTGTTCGTGCAGCAGCGTATTGCGTGGAACCAGAATGTCTGCGGTGCCCGGCTTCAGAATGTCTTCCGCGGTCACACGACCCAGTACGCGATCGCGCAGCGGCTCTTTAACATCACCACCCTCGATAACCGGGGTCATGGTGATACCTTCGAGGGTGCCACAATCGTCTTCGGTGACAACCAGATCCTGCGCAACGTCAACCAGACGACGCGTCAGATAACCGGAGTTCGCTGTCTTCAGTGCGGTATCCGCCAGACCTTTACGCGCACCGTGCGTGGAGATGAAGTACTGGAGTACGTTCAGACCTTCACGGAAGTTCGCGGTGATTGGCGTTTCGATGATGGAGCCATCTGGCTTCGCCATCAGACCACGCATACCTGCCAGCTGACGAATCTGTGCTGCAGAACCACGCGCACCGGAGTCGGCCATCATGTAGATGCTGTTGAAGGAAACCTGCTGCTCTTCGACGCCGTCACGGTTAATCACGGTTTCGGTTTGCAGGTTATCCATCATCGCTTTGGATACACGATCGTTCGCCGCTGCCCAGATATCGATAACTTTGTTGTAGCGTTCGCCCGCGGTTACCAGACCAGACTGGAACTGCTCCTGGATCTCAGCAACTTCAGCTTCCGCTTCAGAGATGATCTCGTGTTTCTTCTCTGGGATGACCATGTCATCGATACCAACAGATGCACCTGAACGCGCTGCATAAGCAAAGCCGGTATACATTGTCTGGTCAGCGAAGATAACGGTCGGCTTCAGACCCAGAATGCGGTAACAGGTGTTCAGCATTTTGGAGATCGCTTTCTTGCCCAGCGCCTGGTTGACGATGGAGAAAGGCAGACCTTTCGGTACGATCATCCACAGAATGGCACGGCCAATGGTCGTGTCTTTCAGGCTGGTCTTCGCAACGAATTCGCCGTTTGCATCTTTTTCGTATTCGGTGATACGCACTTTAACGCGCGCATGCAGAGAGGCCAGGCCAGCGCGATAAATACGCTCAGCTTCTTTCGGGCCAGTCAGCACCATGCCTTCGCCTTTGGCGTTAACACAGTCACGGGTCATGTAGTACAGACCCAATACAACGTCCTGAGAAGGAACGATAATTGGTTCACCGTTCGCTGGAGACAGGATGTTGTTGGTAGACATCATCAGCGCACGCGCTTCGAGCTGGGCTTCCAGCGTCAGCGGTACGTGAACAGCCATCTGGTCACCATCGAAGTCGGCGTTATAGGCCGCACAAACCAGCGGGTGCAGCTGGATAGCTTTACCTTCGATCAGGACTGGCTCAAATGCCTGAATACCCAGACGGTGCAGGGTTGGTGCACGGTTCAGCAGTACCGGGTGTTCGCGGATAACTTCGTCCAGGATATCCCAAACGACAGCTTCTTCACGCTCAACCATTTTCTTAGCGGCTTTGATGGTGGTGGCCAGGCCACGCAGCTCCAGCTTGCCGTAGATGAACGGTTTGAACAGCTCCAGTGCCATTTTCTTCGGCAGACCGCACTGATGAAGACGTAGGTATGGACCTACGGTGATTACAGAACGACCGGAGTAGTCAACACGCTTACCGAGCAGGTTCTGACGGAAACGACCCTGCTTACCTTTGATCATGTCGGCCAAAGATTTCAGAGGACGCTTGTTAGAACCGGTGATCGCACGACCGCGACGGCCGTTATCCAGCAGGGCATCTACCGCTTCCTGCAGCATACGTTTTTCGTTGCGTACGATGATGTCCGGCGCAGCCAGATCCAGCAGACGTTTCAGACGGTTGTTACGGTTGATAACGCGACGATACAGATCGTTCAGATCGGACGTTGCGAAACGACCACCATCCAGCGGAACCAGCGGACGCAGATCTGGCGGCAGAACCGGCAGAACGGTCAGGATCATCCACTCTGGTTTGTTACCAGACTGAACGAACGCTTCCAGCAGTTTGATACGCTTGGTCAGCTTTTTACGCTTGGTTTCGGAGTTGGTTTCGTTCAGCTCTTCACGCAGCTGCTCGCACTCCTGCTCCAGATCCATGCTCTTCAGCAGGGCCTGAATAGCTTCCGCACCCATCTTCGCGTCGAATTCGTCACCGAACTCTTCCAGCGCGTCCAGATACTGCTCTTCAGTCAGGATCTGGTGACGTTCCAGGTTCGTCATCCCGCCTTCGATAACTACATAAGATTCGAAGTACAGAACACGTTCGATATCGCGCAGCGGCATATCCAGCAGCAGACCGATACGGGACGGCAGAGATTTCAGGAACCAGATGTGAGCAGTCGGAGACGCCAGCTCGATGTGGCCCATACGCTCACGGCGTACTTTGGTCTGGGTCACTTCAACGCCGCACTTCTCACAGATCACACCGCGGTGTTTCAGGCGCTTGTACTTACCGCACAGGCACTCGTAGTCTTTTACTGGCCCGAAAATACGCGCACAGAAAAGGCCGTCACGCTCAGGTTTGAACGTACGGTAGTTGATGGTTTCCGGCTTTTTAACTTCACCGAAAGACCATGAACGGATCATGTCTGGCGAAGCCAGAGCAATTTTGATCGCATCAAACTCTTCGGTTTTAGTCTGCGCTTTCAGAAACTTTAATAAATCTTTCACGGATTTGCTCCCGTCGGAGTTAGCACAATCCGGTGCCGGGGGTTAACCCGGCACCAGTGACCTGTTTGAGCGAGAATTACTCGTCTTCCAGTTCGATGTTGATACCCAGCGAACGAATCTCTTTCAACAGTACGTTGAAGGATTCTGGCATGCCTGGTTCCATCTGATGGTTGCCGTCCACGATGTTTTTATACATCTTGGTACGACCGTTCACGTCATCAGACTTAACGGTGAGCATTTCCTGCAGGGTGTATGCCGCGCCGTATGCTTCCAGCGCCCACACTTCCATCTCCCCGAAGCGCTGACCACCGAACTGTGCCTTACCACCCAGCGGCTGCTGAGTAACCAGGCTGTAAGAACCGGTAGAACGAGCGTGCATCTTGTCGTCGACCAGGTGGTTCAGTTTCAGCATGTACATGTAACCTACGGTTACTGGACGCTCAAACTGTTCACCGGTACGGCCGTCAAACAGCGTAATCTGACCAGACGTTGGCAGACCACCCAGTTGCAGCAGCTCTTTGATTTCAGCTTCTTTTGCACCGTCGAATACCGGCGTTGCAATTGGCATACCTTTGCGCAGGTTCTCTGCCAGACGCAGCACTTCTTCATCGCTGAAGGTGTTCAGGTCGACTTTCTGACGCACGTCGGTACCCAGATCGTAGGCACGCTGGATGAATTCGCGCAGTTTCGCGACTTCCTGCTGCTGTTTCAGCATGGCGTTAATCTTGTCGCCAATACCTTTCGCAGCCATACCCAGGTGAGTTTCCAGGATCTGACCAATGTTCATACGAGACGGTACGCCCAGTGGGTTCAGTACGATATCTACCGGCGTACCGTTAGCATCGTGCGGCATATCTTCGATCGGGTTGATCTTAGAGATAACACCCTTGTTACCGTGACGACCTGCCATCTTATCACCAGGCTGGATCTGACGTTTAACGGCCAGATACACCTTAACAATCTTCAGCACGCCTGGTGCCAGATCGTCGCCCTGAGTGATTTTGCGGCGTTTCGCTTCGAGTTTTTTCTCGAACTCGTGTTTCAGTTCGTCATACTGCTCAGCCAGCTGTTCCAGCTGATTTTGTTTCTCTTCGTCGGTCAGGCCGAGTTCCAGCCAGCGATCGCGTGGCAGTTTGTCGAGCTTCTCAGCTTCAACGCCACCGGCAACCAGCACCGCATAGATACGGCTGAACAGACCTGCTTCGAGGATCTGCAGTTCTTCAGACAGGTCTTTCTTAGCCTGTTTGAGCTGCATCTCTTCGATTTCCAGCGCACGCTTATCTTTCTCAACGCCATCACGAGTGAAGACCTGAACGTCGATAACCGTACCGGAAACACCGTTTGGTACGCGCAGAGAAGAGTCTTTAACGTCAGACGCTTTCTCACCGAAGATAGCACGCAGCAGTTTCTCTTCTGGGGTCAGCTGGGTTTCACCTTTCGGCGTCACCTTACCTACCAGAATGTCGCCGCCGGTCACTTCCGCACCGATGTAAACAATACCGGATTCATCCAGCTTGGAGAGCGCAGCTTCACCCACGTTAGGGATGTCGGCAGTGATCTCTTCTGGCCCCAGCTTGGTGTCACGGGACACACAGGCCAGTTCCTGAATGTGGATGGTGGTGAAACGATCTTCCTGAACCACACGCTCGGAGACGAGGATGGAGTCTTCGAAGTTGTAACCGTTCCACGGCATGAACGCTACGCGCATGTTCTGACCGAGCGCCAGTTCACCGAGGTCGGTGGACGGACCGTCTGCCAGCACGTCGCCGCGCTCAACTGGCTCACCCAGAGATACGCAAGGCATCTGGTTGATACAGGTGTTCTGGTTAGAACGGGTGTATTTGGTCAGGTTGTAGATGTCGATACCCGCTTCGCCCGGATACATCTCGTCTTCGTTAACTTTGATAACGATACGGGATGCGTCAACGTACTGAACGGTACCGCCACGCTTAGCAACTGCAGTAACACCGGAGTCAACGGCAACAGCACGTTCCATACCGGTACCAACCAGCGGCTTATCAGCGCGCAGAGTTGGAACGGCCTGACGTTGCATGTTCGCACCCATCAATGCACGGTTGGCGTCATCGTGTTCCAGGAACGGGATCAGGGACGCACCGACGGATACCACCTGCTGGGTGGATACGTCCATGTAGTCAACCTGGTCGCGGCTGAACAAGCTGGATTCGCCTTTGCTACGGCAGGTAACCAGATCTTCTACAAAGTGGCCTTCGTCATCCAGGTTGGAGTTCGCCTGAGCGATAACGTAGTTGCCTTCTTCGATAGCAGACAGATAATGAATTTCGTCGGTAACCACACCGTCGGTCACTTTACGATACGGCGTCTCAAGGAAACCGTATTCGTTTGTCTGCGCGTACACGGACAGGGAGTTGATAAGACCGATGTTTGGACCTTCAGGCGTTTCGATTGGACATACGCGACCGTAGTGAGTCGGGTGTACGTCTCGAACTTCAAAGCCTGCACGTTCACGGGTCAGACCGCCTGGGCCGAGTGCAGAGATACGACGTTTGTGCGTGATCTCAGACAGCGGGTTGTTCTGGTCCATGAACTGGGACAGCTGGCTGGAACCGAAGAACTCTTTCACTGCTGCAGAAATCGGCTTGGCGTTGATCATATCCTGAGGCATCAGGGTATCCAGATCGCCCAGAGACAGACGCTCTTTCACCGCACGCTCTACACGTACCAGGCCAACGCGGAACTGGTTTTCCGCCATTTCGCCAACGGAACGGATACGACGGTTGCCGAGGTGGTCGATATCGTCCACTTCGCCTTTGCCGTTACGGATATCAATGAGCTTCTTCATCACTTCGATGATGTCGTCTTTGCTCAGGATACCGGAACCTTCAATCTCGTCGCGCAGCAGAGAACGGTTGAACTTCATACGACCGACCGCGGACAGATCGTAGCGGTCTTCGGAGAAGAACAGGTTCTCGAACAGGCTTTCAGCCGCTTCGCGAGTTGGTGGCTCACCAGGACGCATCATGCGGTAGATTTCTACCAGCGCGCTCAGACGATCGTTGGTTGGGTCGACGCGTACAGTCTCAGAGATGTACGGACCGTGGTCCAGATCGTTGGTGAACAGCGTTTCGATACGTTTGTGACCAGACTGGCTCAACTTAGCCAGCAGATCCAGGCTCAGCTCCATGTTCGCCGGGCAGATCAGCTCGCCAGTTGATTCATCAACGTAATCTTTCGCGGCTACTTTTCCTGCAATGTATTCAACCGGAACTTCGATGTGTTTGATATCATCTTTTTCCAGCTGGCGGATGTGGCGCGCGGTGATACGGCGACCTTTTTCCACATACACTTTGCCGTCGGCTTCGATGTCGAACGACGCGGTCTCACCACGCAGACGTTCCGGCACCAGCTCCATCTGCAGCTTGTTGTCGCGGATTTCAAAGATCACTTTCTCAAAGAACAGGTCCAGGATCTGCTCAGTGGTATAGTTCAGTGCACGCAGAATGATGGTTGCAGGCAGTTTACGACGACGGTCGATACGGACAAACAGGTTGTCTTTTGGATCGAACTCGAAGTCCAGCCATGAACCACGGTAAGGAATGATGCGTGCGTTATACAGTACTTTACCGGAAGAGTGTGTTTTACCTTTATCGCTGTCGAAGAAGACGCCCGGGCTACGATGCAGCTGGGAAACGATAACACGCTCAGTACCGTTGATAACGAAAGTACCGTTGTCCGTCATGAGTGGAATCTCACCCATGTAGACTTCTTGTTCTTTAATGTCTTTTACGGTGCCTTCCGGCGCTTCGCGCTCGTAGATCACCAGACGCAGTTTTACGCGCAGCGGTGCGGAATAGGTCACACCACGGATCTGACATTCCTGAACGTCAAACACCGGTTCGCCAAGGCGGTAGCTGACGTACTGCAGCTCGGAGTTACCGCTGTAGCTCTGAATCGGGAACACGGAACGGAAGGCTGCTTCCAGACCGTACTGCCCTTCAGGATCTTGCTCGATAAACTTCTGGAACGAGTCAAGCTGGATAGAAAGGAGATATGGAATGTCCAGAACTTGTGGACGTTTACCAAAATCCTTACGAATACGTTTTTTCTCGGTATAGGAGTAAACCATAGGGTTCCTCAGCTCGCTGACAAGTCGACCCATCTGTCCGACGAAGGGACAGTTTGTGCAACACCATTTTGTGGACCGGAAAATTGAATACTTTCCGCAATACCTGTTGCTATCACGCTTAAACCATTTCATTGCGATTTACACAGAGCGAGCACCCTGTCGCAGTATATTAAGTCGTCGATAGAAACAAGCATTGTCAGGACAATCAGCAGTCAAACAGTGTGAAATGCTACTGATGCCTTACAGCGCAAAAAGGCTGGTGACTAAAAAGTCACCAGCCATCAGCCTAATTGCTTAGGCTGCAACCAGAAAAGTTGGCTTATTTAACTTCAACTTCAGCGCCAGCTTCTTCCAGAGATTTTTTCAGTGCTTCTGCGTCGTCTTTGCTCACGCCTTCTTTCAGCGCAGCTGGAGCAGATTCTACCAGGTCTTTAGCTTCTTTCAGACCCAGGCCAGTTGCGCCACGTACTGCTTTGATAACAGCAACTTTGTTCGCGCCAGCAGCTTTCAGAATTACGTCGAATTCAGTTTTTTCTTCAGCAGCTTCAGCCGGGCCAGCAGCTACAGCTACAGCAGCAGCAGCAGAAACACCGAATTTTTCTTCCATTGCAGATACCAGCTCTACAACGTCCATTACGGACATAGCTGCAACTGCTTCAATGATTTGATCTTTAGTGATAGACATTTAAATTGTTCCTGAAAATCAGAATAAGTTTATACGTAAGCAAATGCTTTATAAAGATAACTGCGATTAAGCAGCTTCTTTCGCATCGCGTACAGCAGCCAGAGTGCGAACCAGTTTGCCAGCCGCAGCTTCTTTCATGGTTGCCATCAGGCGTGCAATTGCTTCTTCGTAGGTCGGCAGGGTTGCCAGGCGATCGATTTGCGATGCCGGGATCAACTCACCTTCAAAGGCTGCAGCTTTGACCTCAAATTTTGCATTCGCTTTCGCGAACTCTTTGAACAGACGAGCAGCAGCGCCCGGGTGTTCCATAGAGTATGCAATCAGGGTCGGACCAACAAACGTGTCTTTCAGGCACTCGAACTGAGTACCTTCAACTACGCGACGCAGCAGGGTGTTACGAACAACACGCATGTATACGCCAGCTTCACGACCTGCTTTACGCAGTTCAGTCATTTTGTCTACAGTAACGCCACGGGAATCCGCAACTACTGCAGACAGCGCGCCTTTGGCTACTTCGCTGACTTCAGCAACAATCGCTTGTTTGTCTTGAAGATTTAAAGCCATTAGCTTTGCTCCTGGATGTTTGCCGGAACTCATGTTCCGGAACTCACTTCACTCAACCCAACGGGAAGAGCGTCTTAATACGGTGAGCAGAAACAAGCCAGAGTATTAAAAATAATCTTAGCGTTCTGTCACCGTCTACGCAGGGGATTAAGTTTCTTGCGAAACACCTGCGGTCTTCGACGGAGGCCTGGATAGGCCAGGCTCCAACGAACAAATCTTTTAGCCGCTAACTTTCGTTAGCAAACGTGGGGGTAAGATTGTAGACAAAATCACCGCCCACGTAAAGGCATTAGTTTGCAGCAGCGCTCAGGCCAGCCTGGTCAACTGCAACACCTGCACCCATGGTGGTGGAGATGCTAACTTTCTTGATGTACACGCCTTTCGCCTGAGTTGGTTTAGCTTTTTTCAGCGCAACCAGCAGAGCTTCCAGGTTTTCTTTCAGTTTGTCAGCGTCAAAGTCCACTTTACCGATGGTGGTGTGGATGATGCCGTTTTTGTCGTTACGGTAACGAACCTGACCTGCTTTAGCGTTCTTAACCGCTTCAGCAACGTTAGGGGTTACAGTACCCACTTTCGGGTTTGGCATCAGGCCGCGTGGACCCAGAACCTGGCCCAGCTGGCCAACAACGCGCATTGCATCTGGAGAAGCAATAACAACGTCAAAGTTCATTTCGCCTTTCTTGATCTGATCAGCCAGATCTTCCATACCTACCAGTTCAGCGCCGGCAGCTTTAGCAGCTTCAGCGTTTGCACCCTGAGCAAATACAGCTACGCGAACGGAACGGCCAGTACCGTGTGGCAGTACAGTTGCGCCACGAACGTTCTGATCGGATTTACGAGCATCGATGCCCAGGTTAACGGCAACGTCAACGCTTTCAACGAACTTAGCAGTCGCCAGTTCTTTCAGCAGAGCAATAGCTTCGTTGATGTCGTACTGTTTGGTCGCATCAACTTTGTCACGGATCACGGACATGCGCTTGGTCAGTTTAGCCATTTCTTAGTCCTCCACTACCAGGCCCATGGAACGTGCAGTACCTTCGATGGAGCGAGTCATCGCTTCAATGTCGGCACCAGTCATGTCGGCAGCTTTGGTCTGCGCGATTTCCTGCAGCTGAGCGCGGGAAATTTTACCCACTTTGTCTTTGTTCGGTTTACCGGAACCAGACTTGATACCAGCCGCTTTCTTCAGCAGAACTGCTGCTGGAGGGGTTTTGGTAACGAAAGTGAAAGAACGGTCAGCGTAAACAGTGATTACGACTGGGATTGGCAGACCTTTTTCCAGGGATTCCGTTTTTGCGTTGAACGCTTTACAGAATTCCATGATGTTCACACCCTGCTGACCCAGAGCTGGACCAACTGGTGGACTTGGGTTCGCCATACCAGCTGCAACCTGCAGCTTGACGTAGGCTTGTACTTTCTTAGCCATTCTAAAATCCTCTGATTGGGTAATAGCGCCTCAGGGAGGCTCCCCGTGAATAAAATTCGTTTTACGGGCCGGGACCCATAAAAACAAAAGGCGCGAAATTGTATTCCAATCCCGCGCCTTGTGCAACGATTAAATCGTCGCTTTTTTGATCGCTGCTTAGGCTTTTTCTACCTGTGCAAAGTCCAGCTCTACCGGGGTCGCACGACCGAAGATAGAAACAGAAACTTTCAGGCGGGACTTCTCATAGTCCACTTCTTCAACCACGCCATTAAAGTCAGCAAACGGACCGTCATTAACACGAACCATTTCACCCGGTTCAAACAGCGTTTTCGGACGCGGCTTATCACCCACCTGCTGCAGGCGGTTCATAATCGCATCAACTTCTTTGTCGCTGATTGGCGCCGGACGGTCAGACGTGCCGCCGATAAAGCCCATCACGCGCGGCACGCTGCGCACCAGGTGCCAGCTCGCGTCGTTCATAACCATCTGAACCAGCACGTAACCCGGGAAGAATTTGCGCTCGCTTTTGCGACGCTGGCCGCCACGGATCTCAACCACTTCTTCGGTCGGAACCATAACTTCGCCAAACAACTCTTCCATGTTGTGTAATTTGATATGCTCACGCAGCGACGTTGCTACGCGGCCTTCAAAACCGGAAAACGCCTGAACGACGTACCAGCGCTTTTTAGGGGCTTCAGACATCTCAGAACCTCAGGCCAGTGATAAAGGATACCAGGCGAACCAGAATACCATCCAGTCCCCACAGGATCAGTGACATTACAGCGGTTACCGCCGCTACGATCAGCGTGGTGTGCAATGTTTCCTGGCGAGTCGGCCAAATGACCTTGCGGACTTCGGTACGCGCTTCGCGGGCAAACGCAACGGTCGCTTTGCCTTTTGTCGTCAACAGCGCGACACCACCCGCCGCAGCAATCAGAATTACCACTGCAAGCGCGCGTAGCGGCAGCATCATGTCACGATAAAGATAGTTGCCGACAATCGCCACAATCAGCAGCACGGCTACAACTACCCATTTCATCGCTTCCAGGCCGCGCCCGCTCCCTTGAGCTTCGGTATTCGCACTCATAAACCAACCTGTCAGAAGTATTCTACAAACATTTTCACCCCGCGAGTGCGAGGCAAACCAATCGAAATGCTATTCGCTTTTCGTATTATACGCTCTCCGCAGAGCCTGTCTCAGCAATGATTATGACAAAATTAATCACTGATGAGCCAGGTTCTGATGTGAAAGCGTGCAAAAAGGGCATCAAATGATGCCCTTTTATTGCGCATTGCGTCAAATGTTATCAGCGATTAGCCGAGAACTTTAGCAACAACGCCCGCGCCAACGGTACGGCCGCCTTCACGGATTGCGAAACGCAGACCGTCGTCCATC
>NZ_JADBRS010000025.1:0-33341 GCF_014930775.1 Enterobacter cloacae complex sp. P38RS | reverse complement strand
GAGCGGGAAACGAGACTCGAACTCGCGACCCCGACCTTGGCAAGGTCGTGCTCTACCAACTGAGCTATTCCCGCAAATCTGTACTGCTTTTGTTGCTGTCGTAACGTGTAATTCTCTGTCGTTACGGGAGGCGCATTATACGAGAAATCCTTTTAGCTGCAACCCCCCTTAAAGTGATTTTTTCGAAATTCAGTTCAAGTGCTTATTTAATCGGCAAGCTGAACAATTTAACGACAAAAACCCGGCCACGCAAGGTGCCGGATCTCAAAATCACAGCTTAATAAAGTTTTCGCGGTAGTACGCGAGTTCCGCAACAGACTCACGGATATCGTCCATCGCCTGGTGCGTACCCTGTTTTTTAAAGCCGTCCAGAATTTCAGGCTTCCAGCGCCGCGCCAGCTCTTTCAGGGTGCTCACGTCCAGATAGCGGTAATGGAAGTAAGACTCCAGCTCCGGCATGTACTTGAAGAGGAAACGGCGATCCTGACCGATGCTGTTCCCGCAGATCGGCGATTTACCCGCTGGTACCCACTGCTTCAGAAATTCGAGCGTCGCCAGTTCCGCCTCGCGATCGCCCAGCGTGCTCGCCTTCACACGCTCGACAAGACCGCTGCCGGTGTGGGTACGCACGTTCCACTCATCCATCAGCGCAAGCTGGTCGTCGGACTGATGCACCGCAATCGTTGGCCCTTCGGCAAGGATATTCAGGTTGGCATCGGTCACCAGAGTTGCAATCTCAATAATGCGATCGCGCTCGGGATCCAGCCCGGTCATTTCGAGATCGATCCAAATCAGGTTGTTTTCATCCGCGCTCATGTTATTTTCCACCCTTCTCGCATAACCGGCAGTAGCAGGTTAACTAGTATTAATTAGAGTGTATCATAGAGGTTTTGCCCCTTACGGGCGACCAGGAGCCAGTGCGATTGAGTAAAAATAAACTCTCCAAAGGGCAGCAGCGCCGCGTGAATGCCAATCATCAGCGCCGTCTTAAAACCACTTCGGAGAAGGTCGATTACGACGACAACCTGTTTGGCGAACCAACGGAAGGCGTAGTCATCAGCCGTTTCGGTATGCACGCCGACGTGGAATCCGCCGATGGCGAAATCCACCGCTGTAACATTCGCCGGACCATTCGTTCTCTGGTGACCGGCGACCGCGTCGTCTGGCGACCGGGTAAAGAGGCGGCAGAGGGCGTTACGGTAAAAGGTATCGTTGAAGCGGTCCATGAGCGTACGTCCGTGTTAACCCGTCCCGATTTTTACGACGGGGTGAAGCCGATTGCCGCCAACATTAACCAGATTGTCATCGTATCGGCGATTTTACCCGAACTTTCGCTCAATATTATCGACCGATACCTTGTCGCCTGTGAAACGCTGCAGGTTGAACCGATTATCGTGCTGAACAAAATCGATCTGCTGGATGACGAAGGCATGGCTTTCGTTAATGAGCAGATGGATATCTACCGCAAGATTGGCTACCGCGTTCTGATGGTGTCCAGCTACACCAAAGACGGACTGAAACCGCTGGAAGAGGCGCTTACCGATCGCATCAGCATCTTTGCGGGTCAGTCCGGCGTGGGGAAATCGAGCCTGCTAAACAACCTTCTCGGCCTTCAGCAGGAGATCCTCACTAACGATGTGTCTGATGTCTCGGGTCTGGGCCAGCACACCACCACCGCCTCACGTCTCTATCATTTCCCTCACGGCGGCGATGTGATCGACTCACCGGGCGTACGTGAATTCGGTTTATGGCATCTTGAGCCGGAACAAATCTTTAATGGATTTGTCGAATTCCATGATTATTTAGGCGCTTGCAAATACCGCGACTGCAAACACGATAACGATCCAGGCTGCGCTATCCGCGAAGCGGTTGAGAAAGGTGAAATCGCGGAGACCCGCTTCGAGAATTACCACCGCATTCTTGAGAGCATGGATCAGGTAAAAACGCGTAAAAACTTTTCTGATTCTGATAACTGACAACTAAGCTAAGCATCGCTAAAATCGTCCCCTTTTTTCAGGTTCCGGCGGCTTACTGCCGGATCAGGAACGACAAAACAATGGCCTGGAGGCTACCTTGTTAAACGCATTTAAACTTTCGCTTCAATACATTCTGCCAAAACTGTGGCTCACTCGCCTGGCGGGCTGGGGCGCAAGCAAACGCGCGGGCTGGCTGACCAAACTGGTCATCGACCTTTTCGTTAAGTATTACAAGGTCGACATGAAAGAAGCGCAGAAGCCGGACACCGCCAGCTACCGCACGTTCAACGAGTTTTTCGTGCGCCCGCTGCGCGACGAAGTGCGCCCGCTGAACAGCGACCCTAACGTCCTGGTGATGCCAGCAGACGGCGTGATCAGCCAGTTGGGTAACATCGAAGACGACAAAATTCTGCAGGCGAAGGGCCACAACTACAGCCTGGAAGCGCTGCTGGCGGGCAATTACCTGATGGCGGACCTGTTCCGCAACGGTACCTTTGCCACCACCTATCTGTCACCGCGCGACTACCACCGCGTACACATGCCGTGTAACGGTATCCTGCGTGAGATGATCTACGTGCCGGGCGATCTGTTCTCCGTGAACCACCTGACCGCGCAAAACGTACCGAACCTGTTTGCCCGTAACGAACGCGTCATCTGCCTGTTCGATACTGAATTCGGCCCTATGGCGCAGATTCTGGTGGGCGCGACCATTGTCGGCAGCATCGAAACCGTCTGGGCTGGCACCATTACCCCGCCGCGTGAAGGCGTGATCAAGCGCTGGACGTGGCCTGCCGGTGAAGAAGAAGGTTCTGTCGCCCTGCTGAAAGGCCAGGAAATGGGTCGCTTCAAGCTGGGCTCTACCGTCATCAACCTGTTTGCGCCGGGCAAAGTGAAGCTGGCTGAGCAGCTCGAAAGCCTGTCGGTCACCAAACTGGGTCAGCCGCTGGCGGTCTCTACCGAAACCTTCGTGACGCCGGATGCAGAACCTGCTCCGCTGCCGCAAGAAGAGATCGACGCCGAGCACGACGCCAGCCCGCTGGTTGACGACAAAAAAGACGAAGGCTAACAAAAGAAGGATCGCTGACGTGCGCCCGATTATCGTTCTACTGATGGCCTGGTGCCTCAGCATGGGGGCGTACGCAGCGACAGCCCCAGACGCCAAACAGATAACCCAGGAGCTGGAGCAGGCGAAAGCGGCTAAACCCGCTCAGCCAGAGACCGTTGAGTCACTCCAGTCCGCACTGAACGCGCTTGAAGAGCGGAAAGGCTCGCTTGAGCGCGCTCAGCAGTATCAGCAGGTTATCGACAACTTCCCTAAACTCTCGCAAACGCTGCGCGCGCAACTCGCTAATCTGCGCGATGAGCCGCGCGAAGTGCCGGAAGGCATGACCACCGACGCCCTGAATCAGGAAATCCTGCAGGTCAGCAGCCAGCTCCTGGAAAAGAGCCGCCAGGCTCAGCAGGAGCAGGAGCGAGCGCGTGAAATTGCCGACTCCCTCAGCCAGCTTCCGCAGCAGCAAACCGACGCCCGCCGCCAGCTTAACGACGTTGAGCGCCGCGTGGGTACGCAAAGCGGCAACACGCCGCAGGCTCAGGCGCAAAATCTGGGTCTGCAGGCGGAATCTGCCCGTCTGAAGGCCCTTGTGGATGAGCTGGAGCTGGCGCAGCTTTCCGCCAACAACCGCCAGGAGCTGGCGCGGATGCGCTCTGAACTCGCTCAGAAGCAGAGCGAGCAGCTGGATGCGTACCTTCAGGCCCTGCGTAATTTGCTTAACAGCCAGCGCCAGCGCGAAGCCGAGCGAGCGCTTGAAAGCACCGAGCTGCTGGCGGAAAACAGCGCCAATCTGCCGGAAGGTATCGTCGATCAGTTTAAGGTCAACCGCGAGCTTTCTGCCGCCCTGAATCAGCAGGCGCAGCGTATGGATCTGGTTGCCTCCCAGCAGCGTCAGGCGACGAATCAAACCCTGCAGGTGCGCCAGGCGCTCAACACCCTGCGCGAGCAGTCCCAGTGGCTCGGGTCATCAAACCTGCTGGGCGAAGCGTTACGCGCCCAGGTCGCGCGCCTGCCGGAAATGCCGAAACCGCAGCAGCTGGATACCGAGATGGCCCAGCTGCGCGTGCAGCGACTGCACTTTGAAGATCTTCTCAATAAGCAGCCGCAAATACGCCAGATCCGTCAGTCTGACGGACAACCTCTGACCAGCGAGCAAAACCGTATTCTGGAAGCCCAGCTGCGCACCCAGCGCGAACTGCTGAACTCCCTGCTGCAGGGCGGGGATACGCTGATTCTGGAACTGACTAAGCTCAAGGTCTCTAACAGCCAGCTGGAAGACGCGCTGAAAGAGGTGAACGAGGCTACGCACCGTTATCTCTTCTGGACATCCGACGTACGTCCAATGACCTTCTCGTGGCCAATTGAGATCGTTCAGGATCTGCGCCGCCTGATTTCGCTCGACACCTTTAGCCAGCTCGGACAGGCCAGCGTGATGATGCTGACCAGTAAAGAGACGATTTTCCCGCTGCTTGGCGCGTTGGTTCTGGTGGGCTTCAGCATTTATTCGCGCAGACATTTCACCCGCTTCCTGGAGCGTTCCAGCGCGCGGGTGGGGAAAGTCACTCAGGATCACTTCTGGCTGACGCTGCGCACCGTGTTCTGGTCGATTCTCGTCGCCTCTCCGCTACCGGTGCTGTGGATGACGCTTGGCTATGGCCTTCGGGAAGCCTGGCCCTATCCGCTCGCGGTCGCCATTGGCGATGGCGTCACCGCCACGGTACCGTTGCTGTGGGTGGTGATGATTTGCGCGACGTTCGCGCGGCCTAACGGCCTGTTCATCGCCCACTTTGGCTGGCCTCGTAACCGCGTGGCGCGCGCCATGCGCTATTACCTGATGAGCATCGGGCTGATTGTGCCGCTGATTATGGCGCTGATCATGTTTGATAATCTTAACGACCGGGAATTCTCAGGTTCGCTGGGGCGCCTCTGCTTTATGCTGATCTGCGGCGCGCTGGCCATCGTCACGCTCAGCCTGAAACGCGCGGGGATACCGCTCTATCTGGATAAATCCGGCAGCGGCGACAACATGTTCAACCGGCTGCTCTGGAACCTGCTGCTGAGCGCTCCTCTGATTGCGATGCTGGCAGCAGCGGTAGGTTACCTGGCAACCTCGCAGGCGCTGCTGGCGCGACTGGAAACATCGGTGGCGATCTGGTTCCTGCTGCTGGTGGTGTATCACGTGATCCGGCGCGGGATGCTGATCCAGCGCCGCCGTCTGGCCTTTGACCGCGCCAAGCATCGCCGGGCAGAGATCCTCGCTCAGCGTGCCCGTGGCGAGGAAGAGCCAACCCATGTCAACAGCACGGAAGGCACGATGGATGCGGACGAGGTCGAACTGGATCTGGATGCCATCAGTACCCAGTCTCTGCGCCTGGTGCGCTCCCTCCTGATGCTGATTGCCCTTCTGTCGGTGATCTTCCTGTGGTCGGAAATTCACTCCGCGTTTGGCTTCCTGGAGAACATCTCTCTGTGGGACGTGACGTCCACGGTGCAGGGCGTTGAAAGCCTGGAGCCGATCACCTTAGGCGCGGTGCTGATTGCCATTCTGGTGCTGATCATCACCACCCAGCTGGTGCGTAACTTCCCGGCACTGCTGGAGCTGGCGCTGCTGCAGCATCTGGATTTAACCCCCGGCACGGGATACGCCATTACGACCATTACGAAATACCTGATACTGCTGTTTGGCGGAATGGTCGGGTTCTCAATGATTGGTATTGAGTGGTCTAAACTGCAGTGGCTGGTGGCCGCGCTGACGTTTGGCCTTGGCTTTGGCATGCAGGAGATTTTCGCTAACTTTGTATCCGGCCTGATCATCCTTTTTGAAAAGCCGATTCGCATTGGCGATACGGTGACGATCCGCGATCTGACCGGGAGCGTAACGAAGATCAACACCCGCGCCACCACGATCAGCGACTGGGACCGTAAAGAGATCATCGTGCCGAACAAGGCATTTATTACCGAGCAGTTTATCAACTGGTCCCTGTCGGACTCCGTTACGCGCGTGGTGCTGACGGTACCGGCGCCGTCGGATGCCAACAGTGAAGAGGTCACGCAGATCCTCTACACCGCCGCTGAACGCTGTACGCTGGTGCTCGATAACCCTGCGCCGGAAGTATTCCTGGTTGATTTACAGCAGGGGATCCAGATTTTCGAACTGCGTATCTACGCCGCCGAAATGGGGCACCGCATGCCGCTGCGCCATGAGATCCACCAGCTGATTCTGGCGGGATTCCGCGAGCATGGTATTGATATGCCGTTCCCACCGTTCCAGATGCGTCTGGAAAGCATGGACGGACGCAAGATGGGTAAAACGCTCACGTCGGCGGCAAGATCGCGCCCGGCGGGAAGTCTGTAATCGTTCTCCCCTCCCTTTCGGGAGGGGTATTTTACCGCTACGCCACTTCCGTGACGTACGCCATTGAGCGCCGGCGGTAATTCTCATAAATCCCCATCGCCAGCAGCGAGAAGAAGACTGGCCCACCGACCATCCACAGCGCGCTGTTCCAGTCGTTCGCCTCAACCACGGGCTGAATAACGGTAAAGATGTTGGCAAATGCCACGACCAGCACCACCACCGTGGTCGCCAGCAGCGTTGCCGCGCGGGTTTTGAAGATCACAAACGGACGCTCAAGATCCCGCTTCGCCTTAAAGAACGGGAACGCCAGCGTCAGGAACAGGTACGGCAGCGTCATCGATACGTTCGCCATCAGGGTCAGCTTATTATAGAACGCAGACGCGGTATCACCGCCAAATGACACCAGCAGAATGAACACACACACCAGCAGACACTGCATCCACATGGCGTTGGCAGGCATGCCTGCGGTATTGAGCTGCGTCATGCGTGCCGGCCACAGCGCCTTTGGCGTACCCTGGATGATTGCTTTCAGCGGCGAGTAGATTAGCGTGAAGAACGCGCCGGTATAGGCAAGGAACATCGACAGGCCGGTAATGCGCGCAAACCAGATCCCCAGGGTGGCCGATGCTTCCGGCGTCAGGTGCATGGCGTTACCCAGCGTCATTCCCAGGCTTTTCATCAGCACGTAGGTGATGTTCCCGAGGTTAGTGGTATTGTTACTCAACACCTGCTGCCAGTTAGTGCTAACGCCCCAGAGGAAAATCGCCAGCGAATAGCCGATGGAAATCACGATGGCGGCAAAAATAATCCCTTTGGCAAAGTTTTTTTCCGGGTTCTCGGTCTTATCGACCAGCCCACCTACCGCTTCAATACCGCCGTAGGCAAAAATGGCAAATACCACGAAGGAGAGCATGGCCAGACCGGACTGATAGCCCGGATTAGGCGATGATACGAAGTTCACCTCCTGCGCGAAGTGTCCGCCGTTCAGGCACAGAATGGCGATACTCACCAGCAGCAGCACCAGGTTCAGGCACATCACGGAAATACCGCCAACGGCGGTGATACGGGCAATTTTGTTGATGCCTTTTGACGCCACCAGCGTCACCACCACCATCCAGCACACCGCCAGAATCCCGACCACCTGCGTGGAGCTCAGCCCGGCTAAAGACCAGACCTGCGTTTTATCCGCACCGAAAAGAAACGTGGAGAACGGCACCCAGACTTTGGCCGCCGTGCTGACCATCCAGACGACGTAGGAGGAGAACCACATAAACGTCCCGATAAACGCGTAGCGCGGGCCGATGCTGTTGTTCATCCATGAATAGATACCGCCCTCTTCTTTCCGGTAAGCCGAGCCCATCTCCGCCATCATCAGCGCAAACGGGATAAAGAAGAACAGAGCAGAAACGATATAAAACGGCGTCGCGCTGTAGCCCATCAGATAGAAAGCCGACGGGCTGTTGGCAAAGCCAAAAACTGACGTAAAAATCATCAGAATGAGCCCGGTGAGGGTCATCTTTTTGAGTGACTGGGACATATAACCATCCGAAGAGGAATTAAACTGCGCGGATGGTAGCAGATGACCAGACTAATATTGTGGCTATACGAGGCAATTCAAGAAAAAGACCCGTGTACAGAGAAAATGGCAGTTTTTAATGTTGCGGAGAAGAAATGGAAAGGAAAATTGCCACAGATACTATATGCCGGGTAAGCGACAGCGCCACCCGGCCATGCTTTAGGCGCGATCGACCGTAAAGGCAATCACATCGCCCAGCTGCTCGGCGCCCAGCGCCAGCATGACCAGACGATCCACGCCCAGCGCCACGCCGGAGCAATCCGGCAGACCGGCTTTTAATGCTTCCAGCAAGTTAACATCAATCGGCTGCTGCGGCAGACCGCGTGCGGCGCGCTTACGGTTATCCTGCTCGAAACGCTGCTGCTGTTCGCGCGCGTCGGTCAGCTCGTGGAAGCCGTTCGCCAGCTCGATGCCTTTGTAGTAAACCTCAAAACGCTCTGCCACGCGGTGATCTTCGGTGCTGATCTGCGCCAGAGACGCCTGGCTTGCCGGGAAGTGATAGACAAACGTCGGACGATCTTTGCCAATCTGCGGTTCCACGCCGAAGGTGAACAGCAGCTGCAGCAGCGTGTCGCGATCCTCTTCGGTATCCGCCACGTTGCTCAGATCCAGTTTTGCCGCCACTTCACGCAGCTGGGCTTTGTCCGCCGACAGCGGATCGATTTCCAGATGGCGCTGGAAGGCCTGTTGATAGGAGAGCGTTTCGGCTTCTGAGCAGTCCAGTACCTGCTGCAGCAGATCGTCCACCTCATTCATCAGGCGGTACATATCATAGTGCGGGCGGTACCACTCCAGCATGGTGAATTCCGGGTTGTGGTGACGCCCCATCTCTTCATTACGGAAGCTGCGGCACAGCTGATACACCGGACCACACCCCGCCGCCAGCAGGCGCTTCATGTGATATTCCGGGCTGGTCATCAGATACAGATTCATGCCCTGGGAGTGGCCTGGGCCAACAAAACGGGTTTCAAACGGGACCAGATGAATATCCGTTACCGTTGCCTGACTCATGCACGGGGTTTCCACCTCCAGGACGCCGCGGTCGGCAAAGAAACGGCGGATCTCCGTCATAATTGCGGCGCGTTTTAACAGATTTGGGATGGATGCGCTCGGCTGCCAGGTGGCCGTTTCGCTCATGAGTTTTTCTCCGATTTCAGACAAGGGCACGAAGTCTACTCGTTAGCAGTGGCAGAGACAAATTTTGCGCAGTAAAAACGCGTATTTCATTTATGTGGATTATTCTGTGATGCATTTCATCAATCACGATGATAAATCACCGCACAGAACAGCAAAAAAATCGAACACGTCAAATTTCCCTCACAACTACGCGGTTATACTGTTATACCCATAAAGGAGCAGTGGAATCGCTTCCGCAATCGCCCGTTCGGGCAGGTGAACTTCCTTTAGTTCATCGCATTGCGGGAAAACAAAAATCTGGAGGAATGTCGTGCAAACTTTTCAAGCCGATCTTGCCGTAATAGGCGCTGGCGGGGCTGGATTACGCGCTGCAATTGCTGCGGCACAAGCCAACCCGAACGCTAAAATCGCATTGATTTCAAAAGTCTATCCGATGCGCAGCCACACAGTGGCAGCAGAAGGAGGATCCGCCGCCGTCGCGCAGGATCATGACAGCTTCGAATACCATTTCCACGACACGGTTGCAGGGGGCGACTGGCTTTGCGAACAGGATGTCGTTGACTACTTCGTGCACCATTGCCCAACGGAGATGACCCAACTGGAACAATGGGGATGCCCGTGGAGCCGCCGTCCGGACGGCAGCGTTAACGTCCGCCGCTTCGGTGGCATGAAGATCGAACGCACCTGGTTCGCCGCCGATAAGACCGGCTTCCACATGCTGCACACCCTCTTCCAGACCTCCCTTCAGTTCCCACAAATTCAGCGCTTCGATGAACATTTTGTCCTCGACATTCTGGTCGACGACGGTCATGCACGTGGCCTGGTGGCGATGAATATGATGGAAGGCACGCTCGTCCAGATCCGCGCCAATGCGGTGGTGATGGCAACGGGCGGTGCGGGTCGCGTCTATCGCTACAACACCAACGGCGGCATCGTCACCGGCGACGGGATGGGCATGGCGCTGAGCCACGGCGTGCCGCTGCGCGATATGGAGTTTGTGCAGTATCACCCAACCGGCCTGCCGGGCTCCGGCATTTTGATGACGGAAGGCTGCCGCGGTGAAGGCGGTATTCTGGTCAACAAAAACGGCTACCGCTATCTGCAGGATTACGGCATGGGCCCGGAAACCCCGCTCGGCGAGCCGAAAAACAAATACATGGAGCTCGGCCCGCGCGACAAAGTTTCTCAGGCCTTCTGGCACGAGTGGCGCAAGGGCAACACCATCTCAACGCCGCGCGGCGACGTGGTCTATCTCGACCTGCGTCACCTGGGCGAGAAGAAACTGCTGGAGCGTCTGCCGTTTATCTGCGAACTGGCAAAAGCCTACGTGGGCGTCGACCCGGTGAAAGAGCCGATACCGGTACGCCCAACCGCGCACTACACCATGGGCGGGATTGAAACCGACCAGCAGTGTGAAACCCGCATTAAAGGGCTGTTCGCCGTGGGCGAGTGTTCCTCCGTCGGCCTGCACGGCGCCAACCGTCTGGGCTCTAACTCGCTGGCAGAGCTGGTCGTCTTTGGCCGCATGGCGGGCGAGCGCGCCATGGAGCGTGCGGCAACCGCAGGCGAAGCAAACGGTGCGGCGCTGGATGCGCAGGTCACAGACGTTGAAAAACGCCTGAAGGATCTGGTGAACCAGGAAGGCAACGAGAACTGGTCGAAGATCCGCGACGAGATGGGCCTGTCGATGGAAGAAGGCTGCGGTATCTACCGTACGCCGGAACTGATGCAGAAAACCGTCGACAAGCTGGCGGAACTGCAGGAGCGCTTCAAGCGCGTGCGCATCACCGATACCTCCAGCGTCTTCAACACCGACCTGCTCTATACCATTGAGCTTGGCCACGGCCTGAACGTCGCGGAATGTATGGCGCACTCTGCGCTGGCGCGTAAAGAGTCTCGCGGCGCCCACCAGCGTCTGGACGAAGGCTGTACCGAACGTGACGACGTCAATTTCCTGAAACACACTCTCGCCTGGCGCGATGCGGATGGCACCACGCGTCTGGACTACAGCGACGTGAAAATCACCACGCTGCCACCGGCTAAACGCGTGTATGGCGCAGAAGCAGAAGCCGCCGAGAAGAAGGAGAAGGCGAATGGCTGAGATGCAAAAATTGAAAGTTGAAGTGGTGCGCTACAACCCGGAAGTGGATACCGCCCCCCACAGCGCTTTCTACGAAGTGCCTTATGACGAGCAAACCTCCCTGCTGGATGCGCTCGGCTATATCAAAGACAACCTGGCGCCGGACCTGAGCTACCGCTGGTCCTGCCGCATGGCGATCTGCGGCTCCTGCGGCATGATGGTCAACAAGGTGCCGAAGCTGGCGTGTAAAACCTTCCTGCGTGACTACACCAAAGGCATTAAGGTTGAAGCGCTGGGCAACTTCCCAATCGAGCGCGATCTGGTGGTCGATATGACCCACTTTATCGAAAGCCTGGAAGCGATTAAGCCGTACATCATCGGCAACCCGCGCACGCCGGACCAGGGTCCGAACACCCAGACGCCGGCGCAGATGGCGAAATACCATCAGTTCTCCGGCTGCATCAACTGCGGCCTGTGCTACGCCGCCTGTCCTCAGTTTGGCCTGAACCCGGAGTTCATCGGCCCGGCCGCCATTACCCTGGCGCACCGCTATAACGAAGACAGCCGCGACCACGGCAAAAAAGAACGTATGGCGCAGCTAAACGGCCAGAACGGCGTCTGGACCTGTACGTTTGTGGGCTACTGCTCCGAAGTCTGTCCGAAGCACGTCGACCCGGCCGCCGCAATTCAGCAGGGTAAAGTGGAAAGCTCGAAAGACTTTCTTATCGCTACCCTGAAACCACGCTAAGGAGTGCATGATGACGACTAAACGCAAAGCCTACGTGCGGCCTGTGCCGTCCACCTGGTGGAAAAACCTGCCGTTTTATCGCTTCTATATGCTGCGTGAAGGCACGGCGGTACCGGCGGTCTGGTTCAGCCTTGAGTTAATGTATGGCGTTTTTGCCCTTAAACACGGGCCGGAAACCTGGGCGAACTTTGTCGGTTTCCTGCAAAACCCAATCATCGTGGTTCTGAACCTGATCGCGCTCGCGGCGGCGCTACTTCATACCAAAACCTGGTTTGAACTGGCGCCAAAAGCGGCAAACATCATCATTAAAGACGAAAAAATGGGGCCGGAGCCAGTCATTAAAGGGCTATGGGCAGTGACGATCCTGGTCACGGTTGTCATTCTGTTTGTCGCACTGTTCTGGTAAGGAGACTACTGTGATCAATCCAAATCCAAAACGTTCAGACGAGCCGGTCTTCTGGGGCCTGTTTGGCGCAGGCGGCATGTGGAGTGCCATCATCGCCCCGGTGATCATCCTGCTGGTCGGCATTATGCTGCCGCTGGGGCTGTTTCCGGGCGATGCGCTGAGCTACGAGCGCGTGCTGGCGTTTGCGAGCAGCTTTATTGGCCGCGTGTTCATCTTCCTGATGATCGTCCTGCCACTGTGGTGCGGCCTGCACCGCATTCACCATGCGATGCATGACCTGAAAATCCATGTGCCGAGCGGTAAATGGGTGTTCTACGGGCTGGCAACCATCCTGACCGTGGTGACGCTGATTGCCGTTGTCACTATCTGACGCTTCTGGCCCGCCATCCGGCGGGCCTTTTATTTCTGCATCTTTGCCACCAGCCACTGGGCAAATTCACGCATTGCGGACGTTTCAGCCCGCGACTGCAGTCTCGTTAACCAGTAACTGCCCAGATCAATTTGCGTTGTAAACGGCTGCACGATGCGCTCGCTGTTCAGCAAATGGGTAAACATATCGACAGGCGCAATGGCAATGCCCATACCTGCCTGTGCGGCTTCCAGCATGGTGACAGACGAATCAAACACCATTACCCGATGCGTTGGCGACGGAGGATGCTCGCCTGCCGCCTGCATCCACGCCGACCATTCGTCGCGTCGGTAAGAGCGCAGCAGGGTAAACTTCAGGATGTCGGCCGGAGACTGGAGCACGGCGGCGATTTCGGGCGAGCAAAGCGGCGCCAGCGGCGCAGGGCACAGGAATTGCGCCTCGGTGCCGTGCCACGCCCCACCGCCGTAGCGGATCGTATAATCAAGCCCTTCAGCAGCCGGATCGACGCGGTTGTTATGGGTGGAAAGGTGAAGATCGATATGCGGATAACAGCGGCGAAAGTCCGCGAGCTGAGAGAACAGGATACCCGTGGCGAAAGTCCCTACTACGCCAATTTTTAGCTTCTCCTGAGCGCGCTGGCTGGCAAAGCGATCCAGCATTCCGGCGATACGATCGAATGAATCATTCAGCACCGGCAGCAGATTTTCCCCCTCGGTTGTCAGCATCAGGCCGCGCGAGACGCGGACAAACAGCTGGCAATTCAGATGCTGCTCCAGCGCCTTAACGTGCTGGCTGATGGCGGAATGAGTGACGTTCAGCTCTATCGCGGCATGCGTAAAACTGAGGTGCCGGGCGGCCGCTTCGAAGGCGCGAAGCGAATTAAGCGGAAGATAGCTGCGGGTCATTGCTCCATCCGTTAGAAAAATTAACAGCTCATGCTAAATTTAACCGTTTGTCAGCCATAGTCAAATCCAACAGACTACAGCGGTCTGCCGGGCCCGGACACTCCCTTGACCTGCTATTATGGAAGATAATTGATGATGAAAAAATTCCTTTGCTGCGCCCTGCTGCTCAGCACATCCTGCTCTGTACTCGCCGCGCCGATGTCGGAAAAACAGCTGGCTGACGTGGTAGAACGCAACGTTACGCCCCTGATGAAAGCGCAGGGTATTCCAGGCATGGCGGTGGCCGTGATTTATCAGGGCCAGCCACACTACTTTACCTTTGGAAAGGCCGATATCGCGGCGAACAAATCCGTCACCCCGCAAACCCTTTTCGAGCTGGGCTCTATAAGTAAAACCTTCACCGGCGTGCTGGGGGGCGATGCTATTGCCCGCGGCGAAATTTCGCTGGGCGATCCAGTAACCAAATATTGGCCTGATCTGACCGGCAAGCAGTGGCAAGGGATTCGCATGCTGGATCTGGCAACCTACACCGCCGGTGGCCTGCCTTTACAGGTGCCCGATGAGGTTACAGATAACGCTTCCCTGCTGCGCTTTTATCAAAACTGGCAGCCTCAGTGGAAGCCGGGCACAACGCGTCTTTACGCCAACTCCAGCATCGGTCTTTTTGGCGCGCTGGCGGTCAAACCTTCCGGCATGAGCTATGAGCAGGCCATGACGACGCGGGTCCTTAAGCCGCTCAAGCTGGATCATACCTGGATTAACGTTCCGAAAGCGGAGGAGACGCATTACGCCTGGGGATATCGTGACGGTAAAGCGGTCCACGTTTCACCGGGCATGCTGGACGCAGAGGCATATGGCGTGAAAACCAACGTGCAGGATATGGCGAGCTGGGTGATGGCCAATATGGCCCCTGATGCACTGCAGGATACGTCCCTGAAGCAAGGCATTACGCTGGCGCAGTCTCGCTACTGGCGCGTGGGTGCCATGTATCAGGGGTTAGGTTGGGAGATGCTTAACTGGCCGGTCGATGCCAAAACCGTCGTCGGAGGCAGTGATAACAAGGTGGCGCTGGCACCGTTGCCTGCGAGAGAAGTGAGTCCACCCGTTCCCCCGGTTAAGGCCTCATGGGTGCACAAAACGGGCTCAACCGGCGGGTTTGGCAGCTACGTGGCCTTTATTCCTGAAAAGCAGCTCGGCATTGTGATGCTGGCGAATAAAAGCTATCCGAACCCGGCGCGAGTTGAGGCGGCATACCGTATCCTCGACGCGCTGCAGTAAAACATTGCCGGGTAGCGCTGCGCTTACCCGGCGAAACACACCGCACAAAAACCACATTTTCCTTGCCGTCATCTACACTTAACAAAAAAACAGTAAGGAAACTCCTATGCGCATTTTGCCTGTTATCGCTGCGGTGACAGCCGCGTTTTTAGTGGTTGCCTGCAGTTCCCCTACCCCACCTCCTGGCGTTACCGTCGTCACGCCTTTTGATGCACAACGCTTCCTCGGAACATGGTATGAAATCGCGCGCCTCGACCATCGGTTTGAGCAGGGCTTAGAGAAGGTTACTGCAAATTACAGCCCAATGGATGATGGCGGTATTCAGGTGATCAACCGGGGCTATAATCCCGATCGTGAGATGTGGCAGCAGTCGGTCGGGAAAGCCTATTTCACTGGCGACCCGCGACGGGCCGCGCTCAAAGTCTCTTTCTTCGGCCCGTTTTATGGTGGCTATAACGTGATAGCGCTCGACAGAGAGTACCGTCACGCGCTGGTCTGCGGGCCGGATCGCGACTATCTGTGGATACTTTCCCGCACGCCAACTATTTCGTCAGAAATGAAACAGCAGATGCTGGACGTCGCGACCCGACAGGGGTTTGATGTGTCGAAACTCATCTGGGTAAAACAGCCCCGTTAATGGGTGCTGAGCTTCAGCCCAATGATACCGGCAACAATCAGAGCGAGGCTGGCGATGCGCGCCAGGCTCGCTGACTCACCCAGCAGCAGAATGCCGGTAATCGCCGCGCCTACGGCACCGATCCCCGTCCAGACGGCATAGGCCGTTCCCACGGGCAGAGAACGCATTGCCCACGATAGCAGAACAATGCTCACGATCATCGCCGTAACGGTAATAACGCTGGGCGTCAGGCGGGTAAATCCGTGGGTGTACTTGAGACCAATCGCCCATACCACTTCGAGCAGACCAGCAATAAAGAGAATAATCCAGGACATCTCGGGCTCCTTAACTTAAAAACAGTTGGGGCCGTCCCCGATGAAGGAAGCGCTTACGGGTCGTCCCGCAAGGCAGATAACACCCCATATTTTGGTTAGCGTGCGATTTTTTTTCAATCATTTTCTGATGAACGCGTTAAGCCCAGAAATAGCCGCAGTATGGCGCGGAGTTCAGGCATTTATAGCTCATCGGACTTCTCTATGATGATGTGCTTTCTGATGGCAGGAAGCCAAACCACTAGCCGACTGCGAATAAAATATGTTCAAGATTCTTTTGATTGACCGTTGTCACTTCACCCGCACCGGGTTTGAAGCATGGCTCAATCATTCCGGTTTGTTCCCGGGGCACTACGTTGTGACCGGGCTGAACAATCTATTCCTCGCCAGGGAGCACATTCTGCAATGGAAACCTGAGCTGGTCATCGCTGACCTGCATGGTTTCAGGCAGGATATTCACCATTTCCAGCAACTCTCTTCCTTGCTGAACGCCAGCGAAAAATTACCTTTTATTATGCTGCAATCGGGAGAGGACAAGGACCTGGCGACCTGGCTCGGGAACTTCCCGGTCTGGTCTTCGCTAATGAAAAATGCCCCTCTTGAGGAAATCGCGACGGTTATCAATGACGCGTTAATTTCGCGCGCAAGCACGTACCGCCCGACGGTGGCCGCCCCCTTGCTGACACGACAGGAGGAGAAAGTGTTGACGTTATGGATGGACGGCGCGAGCAACCAAAAGATAGCCGCTCACCTGAGCATTAACGGAAAAACGGTTTATACCTATAAACGCAATATCCGCATGAAGCTGCATATGGATACACGCTTTTCACCGTTTTTATCCCTGCAGGAAGCAGAGAATTGACGGTACGGTGAAACTCACGTGCCGTACCGTCCATGCTTCATTAGTTCTGAGCTTTAGTTGCTGCACCAGAAATCGCGTTACCACCGTCGGAGATATCTTCCCCTACGCCGCGGGTGGTATTACATGCAGTCAACACGGAGGAAAGCACGAGGACAGAAAAGATCGCTGCAATTGTTTTCTTAACCATAATATCTTCCTTTTATAGCCAAAGTTGTTTTGTGTATAGCAACTTAAGAATAGACAAGATCCCGCCGATTGACGGAAAAGGAAGCAATTTTAGGAAAATTAGACGGACTTAGCTGGCTGCGTGAGAAATGATATGACCGAGGTCCTGGATATCTTCCCCCATGCCACGGGCGGTGTTACAGCCGGAAAGCAGTACGCTGGAGAGCGCTAACAGAAGCAGAATTTTAACGGTACGTTTCATCATCCCTGCCTGCAAAAATCAGGCGCAGCGGACGCTGCGCCTCGAATCATGACGTAAATTACTTCACGCGGGATACGTATTCGCCGGAGCGAGTATCCACTTTGATCACTTCACCGATCTGTACGAACAGCGGTACTTTCACCACAGCGCCGGTGGAGAGCGTTGCTGGCTTGCCGCCAGTACCCGCGGTGTCACCTTTCAGACCTGGATCGGTTTCAACGATTTCCAGCTCAACAAAGTTTGGTGGGGTAACGGCGATAGGCTGGCCGTTCCACAGGGTCACGATGCACTCAGCCTGATCCAGCAGCCACTTCGCGTTATCGCCAATGGCTTTCGCGTCAGCAGACAGTTGCTCGAAGGTTTCGTTGTTCATGAAGTGCCAGAACTCACCGTCGTTGTACAGGTAAGTCAGGTTCATATCGACAACATCAGCGCCTTCAGCGGAGTCAGTAGATTTGAAGGTTTTCTCAACACGGGTGCCGGTCAGCAGGCGGCGCAGCTTAACGCGTGCGAATGCCTGACCTTTACCTGGTTTAACGAATTCGCTGGCTTCAACCGCGTACGGTTCGCCGTCCATCATGATTTTAAGACCAGCACGAAAATCGTTGCTATAGTACGTTGCCATAAGGCCCTCTAAATTTGTTAACTGGTAGCTAAGCCACAAAATGGCGCATATTGTAACCCTAAACACCCCATCCAGAGAAGATTGGTTATCGCAACTTGCCGATGTAATCACCAGTCCTGATGAATTGCTGCGTCTTTTAGACCTCGATCAGCATCCGGAGTTGCTTGCTGGCCGTGAGGCAAAGCGACTTTTCGCCCTGCGTGTTCCCCGCGCGTTTGTTGCGCGCATGGAAAAAGGCAACCCTGACGATCCTTTATTAAAACAAACCATTACGTCGCAGGATGAGTTTATTACAGCGCCGGGCTACAGCACCGATCCGCTGGAAGAGCAAAACAGCGTGGTGCCGGGTTTACTGCACAAATATCTCAATCGCGCCCTGCTGCTGGTAAAAGGCGGCTGTGCGGTAAATTGTCGTTACTGCTTCCGTCGGCACTTCCCGTATGCCGAAAACCAGGGAAATAAGCGCAACTGGCAGGTTGCGCTGGACTATATCGCCGCCCATCCAGAGCTGGATGAGATTATTTTTTCCGGCGGTGATCCACTGATGGCAAAAGATCATGAACTGGACTGGCTTTTGACGCAGCTTGAAGCCATCCCGCACATTAAGCGTCTGCGCATTCACAGCCGTTTACCGATCGTCATCCCGGCGCGTATTACCGACACCCTGGTCACGCGCCTGGAGCAGTCACGTCTACAGGTGCTGCTGGTAAACCATATCAACCACGCGAACGAGATCGACGATGAATTTCGCGCGGCGATGGCGCGTCTGCGTAAGGCGGGCGTGACGCTGCTCAACCAGAGCGTATTGTTACGCGGCGTGAACGACAGCGCCCGGGTGCTGGCCGATCTCAGCAATGCCTTGTTTGACGCAGGCGTGATGCCCTATTACCTGCACGTACTGGATCGCGTGCAGGGCGCGGCGCATTTCATGGTGACGGATGAGGAAGCCCGACAAATTATGCGCGAGCTGTTAACGCTGGTTTCAGGTTATATGGTGCCGAAGCTGGCACGCGAGATTGGCGGAGAGCCGAGTAAGACGCCGCTGGATTTGCAACTGCGGCAGCGCTAAAAGGCAGGTGGCGCTACGCTTACCTGCCCTACGAGGTGAGGCGCAGCGCCATCAGCAAGTAAACTCAATTCGGGCACTTATAGACCTGGCCGCTCATCTGGCTGGCCGTTGGCACGAAGCTGGAGAGCATTCCTTGCGTCGGGCTGCTCACGCCGTAAATCACGTTCCCCCCCATTGCAGCAGCCTGGTTACGCAGGGCATTCGCCGCGCCGCGCATAGAGCCACCTTCTTCACCGTGCTGACCCGACATCCAGTTACTTTGTTCACCGGTGGCCGTGCCTAACAGCTGGCATTCGCTGCCTGGCTTATCTTCCACAAAGCGAACGCCCTGGCCCGCTGCCGACAGTTCATTGCTGGAGCTACAACCCGCCAGCAGCAACGCTGCTCCTACGATCCCTGCACAGACTTTTACGCGCATGTTATTCCTCGTTTTCAATAAGCTGGACAGTAATTGTCCGTGTGTAAATCTTATACCTAAAAGATGACTAAAAGAAAAATCCCCGCGCATTTCTGCGAGCCGGATTCCGTACATCACTCCTCCGACATCTTAAATGAATTCTGATAATGCCCTTTGGGATATCGTGTTTTAGCCCTCGATCGTTTTTAGTGTTGCGACGTACAACTTTTGTACGCGATTAAAACAGGGGGTTTCATGAGTGCATCATCCTCAGGAGAGGAAAAGGTAACATGGGTGGGCTATCTGGCGTTTGTGCTCACCATCGTATTTTTCTCAGGCTTTTTCGCCAAAAGTACCGAATGGTGGCGCGTGCTGGATTTTACCGTCCTAAACGGCAGCTTCGGTCCGGTGAACGGCGCGCTCACGTTTCGCGGTGAGGGCGGCACGGGGGCGAAAGACGGTTTCTTGTTTGCCCTTGAACTGGCGCCTTCGGTCATTTTATCGCTCGGGATCATTGCCGTCACCGAGGGGCTGGGCGGGCTGCGTGCCGCGCAACAGCTGATGACGCCCATTTTGCGCCCGCTGCTTGGCGTACCGGGCGTCTGCTCTCTGGCCCTCATCGCCAACCTGCAAAATACCGATGCCGCAGCAGGGATGACCAAAGAGTTGACCGACGAAGGGGCTATTACCGATCGCGAGCGCGCCATTTTCGCCACCTTCCAGACCAGCGGTAGCGCCATCATTACCAACTATTTTTCTTCCGGCGCCGCACTCTTCACGTTTATTACCGTCCCGGTAATCACGCCGCTGGCCGTCATACTGATGTTTAAATTTGTTGGCGCGAACCTCCTGCGTCTGTGGATCGCTCACATGGAAGATCGTCGTATTCAGGAGGAAAAAAATGATCGCCCAGCCGCGTAAAAATATCATGGACATGTTTATCGATGGCGCCCGCCGAGGCTTTACCATCGCCACTACCAGCCTGCTGCCGAACGTGGTTATGGCGTTTGTCATCATTCAGGCGCTCAAGGTGACCGGCCTGCTGGATATTGTTGGCAATATTTGCGAGCCAATTATGGCCCTGTGGGGGCTTCCGGGCGCGGCGGCAACGGTCCTGCTGGCCTCGGTGATGAGTATGGGCGGTGGCGTGGGGGTTTGCGCCAGCCTGGTGGCTGCCGGCACGCTCAACGGCCACGATGCCACCGTTCTGCTGCCCGCCATCTATCTGATGGGCAATCCGGTGCAAAACACCGGCCGCTGCCTGGGCACCGCAGGCGTTAACCCGAAGTATTATCCACACATCATTACCGTCTGCGTCATTAACGCCCTGCTCTCAATGTGGGTAATGCAGCTACTCTTCTGAGGAGATAAAAATGGATTTTTCAGTGCTGGAACCCCATCTTTTCCGCAATGTGCACCTTTACGCGCCGGAGGATCAGGGACGTTGCGATCTGCTGATCGCCGGGGTAAAAATCATCGCGATTGAAAAAACGGATCGCGCAGCAATGCGGCTTAACTGTCCTGAAACCGATCTCGCCGGGGCGGTGGTTTGCCCGGGCTTTATCGATCAGCACGTACACCTGATCGGCGGCGGCGGTGAAGCCGGTCCGCACACCCGGACGCCGGAGGTACGGTTGTCCGCGCTGGTGGCGGCGGGCATCACCTCCGTTGTTGGCCTGCTGGGTACCGACGGCGTGACCCGCCATCCCGAATCGCTGCTGGCAAAAACGCGGGCGCTTGAGCATGAAGGGATCAGCGCGTGGATGCTGACAGGCGCGTATGGGCTGCCTTCTCCGACGATTACCGGCAGCATCGAAAAGGATGTGGCGCTGATTGATAAAATCATCGGCGTGAAATGCGCGATTTCCGACCATCGCTCTTCCGCACCAGCGGATGACCAGCTCGCGAATATGGCCGCCCAGTCGCGCGTCGGCGGGCTGCTGGGCGCCAAAGCGGGCATATCCGTGTTTCATCTCGGCAACAGCCCGAAGCTGCTGGAGCCCCTGCTTAACATCCTGAAAAACGCCGACGTGCCACGCACGAAGCTGCTGCCAACCCACGTTAACCGCGACCAGGCGCTGTTCCTCGCCGCGCTGGATTATGCCCGCGACGGGGGCTATATCGACATCACCACCAGCATCAGTGAGCCCATTGATGCCGCCACCGCCATCGCGACGGCCCGTGAAGCGCAGGTGCCGTTTAACCGGCTTACGCTCAGTTCGGACGGTAACGGCAGCCAACCGAATTTTGACGCGAACGGTAATCTGGTGGGCATTGGCGTAGCCGGGTTCGAATCTCTGCCTCAGACGCTGCAGCAACTGGTCAGCCGGTATCACCTGCCGCTGGAGGAGGCGCTTCTGCCGTTTACGCGTAACGTAGCGGAGTTTCTCGGGCTGGAGCATAAGGGGCGGCTCGCGCCCGGATGCGATGCCGATTTCCTGGTGCTGACGGATGACCTGAAGATCCGCGAGGTCTGGGCGAAAGGCCGCCAGATGGTGTGCGAAGGCGTAGCATGCGTGAAGGGAACATTTGAGTAGCGGCAATAAAAAACCCCGGACATTTCTGCCCGGGGTTCGTTCTGAGAGGTTCAGAACAACATGATTACATCATGCCGCCCATTCCACCCATGCCGCCCATACCAGCAGCACCTAAGTCAGGCGCGTCGCCTTTTGGCAGGTCGGTTACCATGCACTCGGTCGTGATCATCAGGCCAGCTACAGATGCCGCGTACTGCAGAGCTGAACGGGTCACTTTAGTTGGGTCCAGGATACCGAAGTCGATCATGTTGCCGTATTCTTCAGTTGCCGCGTTGTAACCGTAGTTACCTTCACCCGCTTTCACGTTGTTCGCAACCACAGATGGCTCTTCACCGGCGTTGGAAACGATCTGACGCAGAGGAGCTTCCATTGCGCGCAGCGCAACTTTGATACCCACGTTCTGGTCTTCGTTCTGAGCGGTCAGGCCAGCCAGCTTAGCGGCTACACGTACCAGCGCGACACCACCACCAGCAACTACGCCTTCTTCTACCGCAGCACGGGTCGCGTGCAGGGCATCGTCAACGCGTGCTTTCTTCTCTTTCATTTCAACTTCGGTCGCCGCACCAACTTTGATTACCGCAACGCCGCCAGCCAGTTTCGCTACGCGCTCCTGCAGTTTTTCACGGTCGTAATCGGAAGTGGCTTCTTCGATCTGCTTACGGATCTGACCAACACGGCCCTGAATAGCGGCTTCTTCACCCACACCGTCGATGATGGTGGTGGTGTCTTTGTTGATCACAACGCGTTTCGCCTGGCCCAGGTCTTCCAGGGTCGCTTTTTCCAGCTCCATACCGATCTCTTCGGAGATCACGGTACCACCGGTCAGGGTAGCGATATCCTGCAGCATTGCTTTACGGCGATCGCCGAAGCCAGGTGCTTTAACCGCAGCCACTTTCACGATGCCGCGCATGGTGTTAACCACCAGGGTCGCCAGCGCTTCGCCTTCAACATCTTCAGCGATGATAACCAGCGGCTTGCCTGCTTTCGCAACGGCTTCCAGCACTGGCAGCATTTCGCGGATGTTGGAGATTTTCTTGTCAGCCAGCAGGATGAACGGGCTTTCCAGCTCAACAGCGCCAGTTTCTGGCTTGTTGATGAAGTATGGGGACAGGTAACCGCGGTCGAACTGCATACCTTCAACCACGTCCAGTTCGTCTTCCAGACCGGTACCGTCTTCAACGGTGATCACGCCTTCTTTACCGACTTTATCCATCGCTTCAGCGATCAGTTTACCTACGGTTTCGTCGGAGTTAGCGGAGATAGTACCAACCTGAGCAATGGCTTTAGAGTCAGAGCACGGTACGGACAGCGCTTTCAGTTCTTCAACAGCGGATGCGACAGCTTTGTCGATACCACGTTTCAGATCCATTGGGTTCATGCCCGCAGCAACGGCTTTCAGGCCTTCAGTGATGATAGCCTGCGCCAGTACGGTCGCGGTGGTGGTACCGTCGCCTGCAGCGTCGTTCGCTTTAGAGGCAACTTCTTTCACCATCTGCGCGCCCATGTTTTCGAACTTGTCTTCCAGTTCGATTTCACGTGCAACGGAAACACCATCTTTGGTGATGGTTGGCGCGCCGAAGGATTTATCCAGCACTACGTTACGGCCTTTCGGGCCCAGGGTCACTTTAACTGCATCTGCCAGTACGTTTACGCCGCGGAGCATTTTTACACGAGCGTCGTTACCGAATTTTACGTCTTTAGCTGCCATGTTCTTATTTCCTCAAATTCTCGTGCGTAAATTACGCTTCAACAATTGCCAGAATGTCGCTCTCGGACATGATCAACACTTCTTCATTGTCGATCTTCTCGGATTTCACGCCGTAGCCATCGTTGAAAATTACGATGTCACCAACTTTAACGTCCAGCGGCTGCACAGTTCCGTTTTCCAGGATGCGGCCCTTACCGACAGCGATGATTTCGCCACGCGTTGATTTGGCTGCTGCAGAACCGGTCAGAACGATGCCGCCAGCAGACTTGGTTTCAACTTCTTTACGTTTGACGATCACACGATCATGTAACGGACGAATACTCATTGATAGCTCTCCTTTGAGAAAGTCATTATCAGTTATGGATGACGCCGGCCCGCATGCGGTTTTCCGACTAGTGCCCTGAGAGATGGGGATAGCTTTTTACCCCTTCAAGGGGGAATCGAAAAAAAATTTGCGAAAGTGTTACCATCCACTCTCTTTTGATGGTGGCAGGGCAAGGTAAATGAGTGGACTCAGGCAGGAGCTGGGGCTGGCGCAGGGCGTTGGCCTGCTTTCAACCTCCTTGTTAGGTACCGGCGTGTTTGCCGTACCGGCACTGGCGGCGCTGGTCGCCGGAAATAACAGTCTTTGGGCATGGCCGGTGCTGATCCTGCTGGTGTTCCCGGTGGCGATTGTGTTTGCCATACTCGGGCGGCACTTCCCCAGCGCGGGCGGCGTAGCGCATTTTGTCGGCATGGCGTTTGGTCCGCGCATGGAGCGCGTAACCGGCTGGCTGTTTTTGTCGGTAATACCCGTTGGCCTTCCGGCAGCCCTGCATATCGCCACCGGCTTTGGACAGGCGCTGTTTGGCTGGCACGACGAACAACTGCTGCTGGCTGAGCTGGGTACGCTGGCGATTGTCTGGTGGGTGGGCTCGCGCGGGGCCAGTTCAAGCGCGAATCTGCAAACGCTGGTTGCAGCGTTGATCGTCGTGCTGATCGTCGCCATCTGGTTTGCGGGTAACATTACCGTAGCGGATATCCCCTTCCCTGCGATAAACGATATCGACCATTCACAGCTTTTCGCTGCGTTATCCGTCATGTTCTGGTGTTTTGTTGGCCTTGAAGCGTTCGCTCACCTGGCATCCGAGTTTAAACAGCCCGAGCGTGATTTTCCCCGCGCTCTGATGATTGGTTTACTGCTGGCGGGCACCGTATATTGGGCCTGTACCGTACTGGTGCTGCACTTCAACGCGTTCGGCGAAGATAAAGCCGCCGCCGCATCGCTACCGGGTATCGTGGTTAAACTTTTCGGCGTGAAGGCGCTATGGGTGGCCTGCGTGATTGGCTATCTCGCCTGCTTTGCCAGCCTCAACATTTATATCCAGAGCTTCGCCCGTCTGGTGTGGTCACAGGCGCGCTACAAACCTGAGAGCCGCCTCGCGCGGTTGTCTAAACGTCAACTCCCGATGAATGCGCTGAATGCCGTGCTGGGCTGCTGCGTCCTGAGCTCGCTGGGTATTTATCTTCTCGACATCAACCTCGATGCTCTAATTATCTACGCCAACGGTATTTTCATCATGATCTACCTGCTGTGCATGCTGTCAGGCTGTCGTCTGCTGAAAGGTCGCTATAAAGCACTGGCAGTCGTCGGGGGCGTGCTGTGCCTGCTGTTGCTGGCGATGGTGGGATGGAAGAGTGCGTACGCCATCGTCATGCTGGCGGGGCTGTGGGCATTTTTACCGAAGCGGAAAAATCCGTAGGCCCGGTAAGCGAAGCCACCGGGCAAAAAAATTATCGATCGTCTTTATGGTCTAAACGGTCGCGCTGTTCATCCTTGCGCTGATACTCCCCTTCGAAGGTATCGCCTGGCCCTGTGCTGAACCCGCCGCCCGGCATGCGGCTGAAGCGCAGGTGCGGCAGCAGCTTCATGGTCAGGTGCTTCTGCACCGGCGGCAACAGCAACAGCAGGCCGAGGAAGTCGGTGAAGAACCCCGGCAGGATCAGCAGCAGGCCAGCAATAATCAGCGACACGCTTTTGATCATCTCTTCTGCCGGGCTTTCACCTGCAGCCATCTTCTGCTGCATTATCAGGAAATTTTTGAAACCCTGATTACGCACCAGCGACATGCCGATGACGGAGGTGAAGATCACCAGAATCAGCGTCAGCAGGACGCCCAGCACGTGAGCTACCTGAATGAAAATAGAAATCTCAATGTAAACATAGAGAAAGAAAGCAATAAACGGTATCCAGCGCACTGGCATCTCCTGTGTGGCAGGTGCCATCTGGCCCCTGTCTGAATGTGTTCGCGTCACGCGTCTGTAAGAGATGGAGACGGTTAGCCAAAATTCAATCGGTTTGCACGGATATTTTTTTCGGAAATATTAAAGCGGTGACACATTTCACAGATTAATAATTATCATGGAATCGGGTCGATAATAAGTGATCCAGCTTACGGCAATTCGCTATCATCAGCATATGATCTCGAACATCTGGCCGATTGAGGGAATAATCGTCGGTCAGAAAATATTCAAAACCACATATATGTTGTGTGTTTAGTACAATCCATCGGCAGCTTGAAAAGAAGGTTCACATGTTAAACAACATTCGTATCGAAGAAGACTTGTTGGGTACCAGGGAAGTTCCAGCGGATGCCTACTATGGTGTTCACACTCTGAGAGCGATTGAAAACTTCTACATCAGCAACAGCAAAATCAGCGATATCCCTGAGTTTGTCCGTGGCATGGTGATGGTGAAGAAAGCCGCAGCGCTGGCGAACAAAGAGCTGCAAACCATTCCTAAAAGCGCGGCAAATGCGATTATCGCTGCCTGCGATGAAGTGCTGAACAACGGCAAATGCATGGACCAGTTCCCGGTTGACGTCTATCAGGGCGGCGCGGGTACCTCCGTCAACATGAATACCAACGAAGTACTGGCAAACATCGGCCTTGAGCTGATGGGCCACCAGAAAGGTGAATACCAGTACCTCAACCCGAACGACCACGTTAACAAATGCCAGTCCACCAACGACGCCTACCCAACCGGCTTCCGTATCGCGGTGTATGCCTCCGTGGTCAAACTGGTCGACGCGATCAACCAGCTGGGCGATGGCTTCCAGCGTAAGGCCGTTGAGTTCCAGGACATTCTGAAAATGGGCCGTACCCAGCTGCAGGACGCGGTGCCAATGACCCTCGGTCAGGAATTCCACGCGTTTAACGTGCTGCTTAACGAAGAGACCAAAAACCTGCTGCGCACCTCCGAGCTGCTGCTGGAAGTGAACCTGGGCGCCACCGCCATCGGTACGCGTCTGAACACCCCGGATGGCTATCAGCAGCTGGCGGTTCAGAAGCTGGCGGAAGTGTCTAACCTGCCGGTGGTGCCTGCGGAAGACCTGATTGAAGCCACATCCGACTGCGGCGCGTACGTAATGGTACACAGCGCCCTGAAACGTCTGGCGGTGAAACTGTCCAAAATCTGTAATGACCTGCGCCTGCTCTCCTCCGGCCCGCGCGCTGGCCTGAACGAAATCAACCTGCCAGAGTTGCAGGCGGGTTCTTCCATTATGCCAGCCAAAGTTAACCCGGTAGTGCCAGAAGTGGTGAACCAGGTTTGCTTCAAGGTGATTGGTAACGACACCACCGTGACCATGGCCTCCGAAGCCGGTCAGCTGCAGCTGAACGTGATGGAGCCGGTGATTGGCCAGGCGATGTTTGAATCCATTCACATCCTGACTAACGCCTGCTACAACCTGCTGGAAAAATGCATTAACGGCATCACCGCGAATAAAGAAGTCTGTGAAGGCTATGTTTATAACTCCATCGGGATCGTTACTTACCTCAACCCGTTCATCGGCCACCACAACGGTGACATCGTTGGTAAGATTTGCGCCGAAACCGGTAAGAGCGTGCGTGAAGTCGTGCTGGAGCGTGGACTGTTGACCGAAGCCGAGCTGGACGATATCTTCTCGGCCCAGAACCTGATGCATCCGGCATATAAAGCGAAACGATATACCGATGAAAGCGAACAGTAACAGTTCAGGCTAGGCTTCCGAAAGGCACGTCACTTGTGACGTGCCTTTTTTCTTTTTAGGCGTTACCTAAATACAACAATTCAATATCAACTTGTTAATAAGCAAGGCAGGTCTTTATGTTTGGAGCAGAACTCGTCATCGTCCTGTTGGCGATTTATTTGGGCGCGCGGCTCGGGGGTATCGGCATTGGTTTTGCCGGCGGTCTCGGGGTGCTCGTACTTACCCTTATCTTTCAGATTAAACCCGGCGCAATCCCTTTTGACGTTATCGAAATCATCATGGCGGTTATTGCCGCTATTGCGGCCATGCAGGTGGCGGGCGGTATGGACTACCTGGTGAGCCTGGCGGAGCGCATGCTGCGCCGCCATCCGAAATACATCACCTTCCTTGCCCCGCTGGTGACCTGGTTTATGACCATTCTCGCGGGAACCGGCCACACGGCGTTCTCCACGCTGCCGGTGATCACCGAGGTGGCAAAAGAACAGGGGATTCGCCCGTCTCGTCCACTTTCTATTGCCGTGGTGGCGTCGCAGATTGCGATCACCGCGTCGCCAATCTCAGCCGCCGTAGTCTTCTTCGCGGGTATCCTTGAGCCGATGGGCGTGAGCTACCTGACGCTGCTGGCGATCTGTATTCCAGTCACGCTGATTGCGGTGATGATTACCGCCGTGCTGTGTAACTTCCTGGGTGCCGAGCTGAAAGACGATCCGGTTTACCAGGAGCGTCTGGCAAAAGGTGAAGTGAGCCTGCGCGGTAGCCAGGTCTTCGAGCTGAAGCCGCACGCGAAACGCTCCGTGCTACTGTTCCTGATCGGTATCGTCGCCGTGATGTTCTACGCGACCGCCATCAGCGACACCGTGGGGCTGATCCAGAACCCGGTGCTGCCGCGTAACGAAGCGATTGTGGTATTCATGCTGACCATCGCCACGCTGATTAGCATCACCTGTAAAATCGACACCAGCGAAGTGCTGAACGCCAGCACCTTCAAATCCGGTATGAGCGCCTGCGTGTGCGTACTGGGCGTGGCGTGGCTCGGTGACACCTTCGTGAAAGCACACATCAGCGACATCCAGACCGTTGCCGGCGACCTGCTTCACAACTACCCGTGGCTGCTGGCGGTGGTACTGTTCTTTGCCGCGACGCTGCTTTACTCTCAGGCTGCCACCACCAAAGCGCTGATGCCTGCGGCACTGATGCTGGGCGTGACGCCGCTGACGGCGATTGCGTCTTTTGCGGCGGTTTCTGCGCTGTTCGTTCTGCCAACCTACCCAACCCTGCTGGCCGCGGTTGAGATGGACGATACCGGCTCAACCCGTATCGGTAAGTACGTGTTTAACCACGCGTTCCTGATCCCGGGCGTGGTGGCGATTACGCTTTGCGTCGTCCTCGGCTTTATCATTGGCGGCATTGTGCTGTAAACGGTTAGCCGTTGTAAAAATAGTTAAAATCGGGCCGCTCTGCGGCCCGTTTCATTAATGACCAATCGCATGGCGTGATATAGTGAAGACTTTCGTGATGAGGAGGTCGACTTGTGAACACGCCTGATGCTGTTGTCGTACTGTGTACCGCCCCTGATGAAGCCTCTGCCCAGGATCTCGCCGCCAAAGCGCTGGCCGAAAAACTGGCAGCCTGCGTCACGCTGCTCCCCGGCGCGACCTCCCTCTATTACTGGGAAGGCAAGCTGGAGCAGGAGTATGAAGTCCAGATGTTGCTCAAAACCAATCTGGCGAATCAGCAGGCGCTCCTTGACTGCCTCAAGTCTCATCATCCTTATCAAACCCCGGAGCTGCTGGTGCTGCCAGTGGTCCACGGCGATAACGACTATCTCTCATGGCTCAACGCTTCTTTACGCTGATCCTGCTGCTGTGCAGCACGTCAGTATTTGCCGGTTTGTTTGACGCGCCCGGCCGTTCGAACTTTATTCCCGCCGACCAGGCGTTCATTTTCGACTTTCAGCAAAACCAGCACGATCTCAATCTGACCTGGCAGGTGAAAGAGGGTTACTACCTCTACCGCAAGCAGGTCAGCATCACGCCGGCAAAGGCTAACGTTGGCGCATTGCAGATGCCCGCTGGCGAATGGCATGAGGACGAGTTCTACGGTAAAAGTGAAATTTATCGCCAGCGCTTAAGCGTGCCCGTTACGGTGAATCAGGCGGATAAAGATGCCACGCTGACGGTTACGTATCAGGGCTGTGCCGACGCGGGCTTCTGCTACCCCCCTGAAACGAAGGTCGTTCCGCTTAATGAAGTTAAAGCGGCTGCCTCCCCTCTCCCCTCAGGCGAGAGGGACAGGGTGAGGGATGAAGGCGAAGCCAAAGCTGCTTCCGATCTGCCGTTCTCAGCACTTTGGGCCTTACTGATTGGTATCGGCATTGCCTTTACCCCTTGTGTCCTGCCGATGTACCCGCTTATCTCCGGGATTGTACTGGGCGGCAAACAGCGTCTTTCTACCGCCCGGGCGCTGCTCCTGGCCTTTATTTATGTGCAGGGCATGGCGCTCACCTATACCGCGCTCGGCCTCGTGGTCGCCGCGGCCGGACTGCATTTCCAGGCAGCGCTTCAGCACCCTTACGTGCTAATCGGCCTGTCAGCCGTATTTATTCTGCTTGCGCTGTCGATGTTTGGCCTGTTCACGCTTCAGCTGCCCTCTTCGCTGCAAACCCGCTTAACGCTGATGAGCAATCGCCAGCAGGGTGGCTCTGCGGGCGGCGTGTTCGCAATGGGCGCCATCGCCGGGTTGATTTGCTCCCCCTGCACCACCGCGCCGCTGAGCGCTATCCTGCTGTACATCGCCCAGAGCGGTAATATGTGGCTCGGCGGGGGTACGCTGTATCTTTACGCGCTGGGGATGGGCCTGCCGCTGATTCTGGTGACGGTGTTTGGCAACCGCCTGCTGCCGAAGAGCGGCCCGTGGATGGAGACGGTGAAAACCGCGTTCGGCTTTGTCATCCTGGCGCTCCCGGTGTTCCTGCTGGAGCGCATCATGGGTGACGCGTGGGGTTTGCGCCTGTGGGCCATGCTCGGCGTGGCGTTCTTCTCCTGGGCGTTTATCGTCAGCCTGGGGGCAAAAAAAGCGTGGATGCGTCTGGTGCAAATTCTCCTGCTCGCCGCCGCGTTGGTGAGCGTGCGCCCGCTTCAGGATTGGGCGTTCGGCTCGCCTGTGGGCCAGACGCAGGCACATTTAAACTTTATACACGTTAAGAACGTCGATGAGCTCAACAGCGCGCTGGCGCAGGCAAAAGGCAAACCGGTGATGCTCGACCTCTATGCCGACTGGTGTGTTGCCTGCAAAGAGTTTGAAAAATACACCTTTAGCGATCCTCAGGTGCAAAATGCCCTGAAAGAGACGGTACTCCTTCAGGCAAACGTCACAGCCAACAATGCGCAGGATAAGGCCCTGCTTAAACACCTTACCGTACTCGGGCTGCCAACCATTCTGTTTTTCAATGAGCAGGGGGAAGAGCTGCCAGAACAGCGTGTAACCGGGTTTATGGACGCACCGGCATTCAGCGCGCATTTGCGCAATCGCCAACCGTAAACAACACTTTAGACGGGACATACCGTTGGGAATAGCGGAGGAGATAACCGTGCAACGCGAAGACGTACTGGGACAAGCCCTGCAACTACTTGAGATTCAAGGGATCGCCAGCACCACGCTTGAGATGGTAGCCGACCGTATCGATTACCCTCTGGATGAGCTTAAGCGCTTCTGGCCGGATAAAGAGGCGCTGCTTTATGATGCCCTACGCTATCTTAGCCAGCAGGTGGATATCTGGCGCAGGCAGCTAATGTTGAATGAAGAGCTGACCGCCGAGCAAAAACTGTTAGCGCGCTACACCGCCCTGACAGAGTGCGTCAGCAACAATCGTTATCCAGGCTGCCTGTTTATTGCTGCCTGTACGTTTTATCCCGATCCTGGCCATCCAATACACCAGCTGGCGGATCAGCAAAAACGTGCGGCGCATGACTTTACCCACGAACTGCTGACAACGCTTGAAGTGGATGACCCGGCAATGGTCGCTAAGCAGATGGAGCTCGTACTGGAGGGTTGCCTGAGCCGCATGCTGGTGAACCGTAGCCAGGCCGATGTGGATACGGCGCACCGCCTGGCGGAAGACATTCTGCGCTTTGCCCAGTGTCGTATGGGCGGGGCGTTAACCTAGACCAGCATGCCAGCCCAGGCGGAGACGAGCAGACATAGCGCCATCATGCGCTGAAACCGCACCATCGCCACGGTGGTGCGAAACACCCGGTTTACCGCCTTCCCCAGCCACGCCCAGCACATCAGGCACATCACAGAAATCAGTAAGAACCATAGCGCCATCAGCGCAATATCTCTTAACGGATGAATGCTCGCGGGAGCAAAAAGACTCACTACTGCCAGCGCCATCATCCACGTTTTCGGATTCACCATCTGCAGCAGCGCTGCGGCTTGCGCGGTGAAGCGATGAGGCGTCTTCTCAGAAAGATTCGCCGCAGGCGCCCGATACAGTTGGCAGCTCATCCAGGTTAGCCACAGCACGCCCGCCCAACTCATTGCCTGGCGCATCAGAGGAAACTGACGCAGCACCTCCCCGGCGCCGGCACCCGATATCAGCACAATCAGACTCGCCGTAATACATCCCCCCAAAATGGCGGGAATGGTATTTTTCACACCAAAGTACTGGCTGTTAGTGAGAACGAGGATATTCGTCGGGCCGGGCGTTATCGACGCGACAAAGGCAAACAGCAGATAAGGCATCAGACTCACAGATGGCTCCTTTTTTGTTAGAGCCATTACTGTGCCGCTATTTTCTGGAAACGTCTGGAAGGTTTGTGCACAACCGGCGGTAGTGGGCAGGGGAAATGCGGTATGCACGCTGGAACCAGCGTCCCAGATGGCTTTGGTCGGCAAAACCGAGCGCTGTAGCCACATTAACAGGCTGTTCGCCGTGCGCCAGCAGCTGTCGCGCCTTTGCCAGACGCAGCTGAATAAGCCAGGCGTGCGGTGCCAGGTTGAACTCGCGCTTAAAACAGCGCGTCAGCGTAAAGCGATCCGTGCCCGTCTCGCGCGCAAGGTCTGACAACCCCACGTTCTCGCCGATATGCGCATAAAGATAGTCGCGTGCGCGATGCGCCACGGCAGCGCTCTGTAGCTGCGACGGGAGTTTCTTACGCCAGTGGCAATGGGAGGTGATCTGAGAGAGCAGCTTATCCATTGTGCTCTGCTGAACAATTTTCATCTCATCGCTATGCAACGCGTTAAACGTCTCGCCGATAGAACGGACCAGCTGAGGTTCTCGCGTTAGCGTTTGAGCAAAGTGAAGCGAGTAGCGATCCGGCGTGGCTTCATATAATCCACGGAGGGTACGCGTCAGCCACTGCTCGTCAAGATAGAAGGTGAGATAGGTAAAGCCTCCTTCCACAGGCGCGTCGCCGTCGTGAATTTCACCCGGCTCCAGTAAGAACGCATCACCAGGATGGCTGCGGTGGCGTTCGCGACGACAGTGGAACTGCTGGGTGCCTGAAAGGGTAATCCCGACCAGATAACTATCGTGCCAGTGGGGATCGAAGGCATGGCCTTCGAAGTGCGCTTTAATCGTTTCAATGCCGGTATCCGCATGCTGACGGAGCTCAAGCCAGTCGTTTGCCATACTGCCCTCCTGTTGTCATCAGCATTGCCGCACGGCCCGGTATTGTCTGGAAGATTTGTGCATTTTCACGGTGAAAACGTACAGATTGCCGCAAACTTAAGCAGTTGAACAGCTTTTCCTGAAATAATGTTGACGATAAGGCGCGATTGCGGTTTAATGCGCTCCGTTGCCCGGATAGCTCAGTCGGTAGAGCAGGGGATTGAAAATCCCCGTGTCCTTGGTTCGATTCCGAGTCCGG
>NZ_JADBRS010000024.1:0-49324 GCF_014930775.1 Enterobacter cloacae complex sp. P38RS | reverse complement strand
AAACGGGTGAGCATTTCCGGATTCTTACACAGCCACTGGATCGGTCAACCGATCCTTAACTGATCGGCATTAGAGACTTGCTCCCGGTTTTTTTATGCCCGCAATTCTTCCAGCGGTTTGGGTTTGCCTATCAGGTAGCCCTGGAGATAGTCCACGCCGAAGCGTAACAGCATCTCCCGCTGCGCTGGCGTCTCAACATATTCGGCCACCACGCACAGTGATTTCGTCTTCGCCAGATTACATATCGACTGGACGATCATTGCGTCCATATCATCAGTACAAATATCTTTCACGAAGCAGCCGTCAATTTTAATGATGTCTGCCTGCAGGCGTCTCAGACGCTCGTAGTTGGCGTAGCCGGTACCAAAATCATCGATGGCAATCCTGAAACCGTAATCCCGCAGCTGCTGAATATTGTGGATGCTGCAGCCGGAATTGGAGAAGGCCTGCTCTTCGGTGATCTCAATCACGACAGCCTGAGGCGCAACGCCGTACCGTTCAAAGAGCGCACAAATCTCAGTCGCCACCTCATTTTGCATCAGCGTAAGCGGCATCAGATTGACAGAGAAACGGGCGCCAGCCTGCGTCGCTGGGTGATCGCGCAGCCACAGCAGTAATTTTTCCATGACGCACATATCAAACCGGTGGCTGAGGTTGAATTGGGCAATCAGCGGAATAAAGCGGTCAGGGGTGATGATCTCGCCCTCGCTCTCCATACGCGCCAGAATTTCGTAGTACCCGCTACCGTCCGCCTTCTGGATCGGCTGCGCATACAAATGGAACTGCCCCGCCTCCAGGGCGTGCTTAATCCGCGCCAGCATCAGGACACGCTCCGTTGTTTGTCCTGATGCAGCTTCCAGGCTATTCGTCAGCGCAAGAACGTTGTGCGCTCCGCAGGATTGCTCGGCCAGCCAGCTCAGTTGCCCCAGCGTGTGGTGCAGTTTCTCACCGTTTTCGACCATTCCCCAGGACGCGCCAAATTCGATATCCAGCCCGGTATTGTTCCAGAAAATCTTACGGCTGTTCAGCCGATCAACCATATGCTGGAGGCGCTCGGCCGTTCCCTGCCCAAGCAATACCAGCACCAGCTCGCTTCCCGGCAGCTGGAAAAGCGTCTCATCTTTTTGCAACAGCGGCTGGAGAGAGGACGTGATCATTCGTTTGCAGTGCACCCGCATGAGAATGCCGTAATGGCGGCTTAAAAACTCCAGATTATCCATTCTCAGGCAACACACTTTGGCATCCGGGTGGTCGAGGAGAAAATCTTCCAGCGCACGAATGTTGGGTAATCCGGTCAGCGGATCGGTGAGCGCTCTGTCCTGCCAGCCCTGCTTCAACCATTCGCTTCGCTGATAGATACGCGACATATAAAGCAGGCAGATAGCAAAAGAGATCAGTACCGACAGGATAAAGGAGAGCGAATGGCCCGACTCCACTCCGTTTAGAAAGTTGTAGTTGTAGGTCAACAGCAGAAGCGCAGAGGTGGCCCACAGCAGAGAGATAAGCGCGTAGCTCAGACGGCTAATCGCTAACGTAAAGAGAATGAAAATAATCGGCATCAAATAGCCCGCAATAACAGGCGACTCAAAAGGCGCACATAAAATTGCGATGATGGCGATTAACAGCATCAGCCAGACGAATATATATAATGATTTCTTGTGTAAAAACACGGGCTTCACACTTCGCCGCCAGAACTTGATGGCATAACGAGGATTAATAATCATTCTTAAAGGATAATAGAACATCATGGTAAAAATCATCGCCGCGCATATCAGGCTTTGAATATCAACAACGTTATAAATTACCGTTCCTTCGCCGAAGAAAGTTGAGATTGTGACCGGAAAATCAAAGAAATAGCCAGCGAGATACATCGACATTTTAATGCCTATCGGCACCATAAAGCCGAGCCAAAATATGCGTAACCCAATGTGCCTGTTGGGCATACAGTAGCGCCAGCGCCGGCCCAGCAGAAGGCGCAGAACACCGCAGGCAGCGAATACGGAGAAAGTCTGACAGAACAGTAATACTGAATATTGTAGCGGTGCTAAATTAACGTTAAATATATTAGCAACCATAAAACTTATCAGAATAGGCAGAATACCGCGGCGCCCCAATAACAGCATAATCGCCAGCATAACGCTTAACGGGAGCCACGCTAAATAAACGTCGTGTTCATTAACAATTGCACGCGGGGAGAGATAACGGGAAACGGGAACCGCAATCAGACAGATCGCCAGAGCAATTATAAATATCTTTACATTATTATACGATTTTCTATTCATTAAGCTGGGGAGATTATTATCCATTCATATCATTGACCGCATGGATAATAGGTTTATTAATTACGCGAATCAAGTTGAAGTCTATTTATAGACTGATTTATTGATTTCGGTTGAGGTGGGATATGGAAAAAAACCATTTTGGCAACAAAATACGTTTAGGGGTGTTACAAAAACATAAAAAAAACCCTCGTCTTTTGACGAGGGTTTAAAATTTTGGTGGAGCTAAGCGGGATCGAACCGCTGACCTCTTGCATGCCATGCAAGCGCTCTCCCAGCTGAGCTATAGCCCCACATGTTACTTTACTAACCGCACTCTGTTGGGTTCAGAGTTTGGTGGAGCTAAGCGGGATCGAACCGCTGACCTCCTGCATGCCATGCAGGCGCTCTCCCAGCTGAGCTATAGCCCCATCGTAAAGCTGTCATGTTGACGGGCGGCATAATATGAATTCCGCCGCGGAGTGTCAACGGCAAAATCAATAGCCGCGGTTCAATCGCCGAAAAATCATGCAAATGAATCACTTTGCGAGCCTGCTCGCAGTCATGAGTTAAGCCTGTCACGTTTTCACGTAAAACGGTGCTATAAAATGAGCCGTTAATTAACCCCACGAATATTCAGGAAATTGCATGATCAAGGAACGAATGACGCCGGAAGAGTTAGCCCTGCTCACTGGCTATAGCCGACAGACCATCAATAAATGGGTACGCAAAGAGGGTTGGATAACGTCGCCTAAGCCCGGTGTCCAGGGGGGTAAAGCGCGTCTGGTGCATGTGAACGAAAAGGTGCGTGACTTTATCCGCAGCGCACGCCGGGCAACGGAAACATCCGCTGTGCCTGACGGCATCAGCACTGACGGTTCACTTCATACCCTACTCCTGACGCTGGCCAATGAAATGACGCCGGAAGAGCAGAAGCAGTTGACATCGCTGCTATTGCGGGAAGGGATTACCGGTTTGTTGCAACGTTTAGGGATTCGCGACCAGAATTAATATGAAAAGACTACGTAGCAAAATGACCACGGAAGAGCTGGCGGAGAATTTGGGTGTTGCCAGACAAACGGTAAATCGCTGGATACGGCAGCAGGGGTGGAAAACCGAAGGACTCAATGGCGTAAAAGGCGGTCGGGCGCGGCTCATTCACGTTGATGCACGCGTGAAGGAACATATTATGAGCCTCCCGGCTATCCGTAACCGCCAGGCGGTTTATCATCTGGCTGAGGTGGCCTCATCCTACAATGAACAGCCTTCACGTCTGCGTCCGGGCATTATCGAAACGCTGGAGAGTATGACTGAGCTTGAACAGCAGCGTCTGGATACCTTACTGAAGCGCGAAGGCATACGCGGTTTTCTTGCTCGTCTGGGTATTGCCGAATAAAAGGCAAAAAAAACGGCAGGATACCCTGCCGTTTTTCTTATAGATGGCTTAATTACTGCTGATTTTCACGTTCTGCAATAAAATCCAGCGCCTTGTTGATGCGCGCCACGCTGCGTGACTTGCCGATGGCATGGACAGTCACATCCAGAGCCGGAGACTGACCCGCGCCGGTCACCGCAACGCGCAGCGGCATACCGACTTTGCCCATGCCCACTTCCAGTTCGTCTGCGGTCGCCTGAATGGCGTGATGCACATTTTCAGCGGTCCACTCGGTGAGCGCAGCAAGCTTGTCACGCACCACTTCCAGCGGCTGACGCGCAACCGGGCGGAGGTGCTTCTTCGCGGCGTCAGCGTCGAACTCATCAAACTCTTCATAGAAGTAGCGGCAGCTTTCGGCAATTTCTTTCAGCGTTTTGCAGCGCTCGCCGAGCAGTTTTACCAGGTCCGCCAGCTCAGGGCCAGTGCGGGTATCAATGTTTGCCTGCTCAATGTGCCACTGCAGGTAAGTCGCCACATATTCCGGCGGCATGGTATTGATGTAGTGATGGTTGAGCCACAGCAGCTTGTCGGTGTTGAATGCGCTGGCAGATTTGCTCACAGAGCTCAGAGAGAACAGTTCGATCATCTCTTCGCGGCTGAAGATCTCCTGGTCGCCGTGAGCCCAGCCCAGACGCACCAGATAGTTCAGCAGCGCTTCCGGCAGATAGCCGTCGTCGCGATACTGCATGACGCTGACCGCACCGTGACGTTTAGACAGCTTTTTACCGTCGTCGCCGTTGATCATGGAGACGTGCGCATAGACCGGAACAGGTGCATTCAGCGCTTTCAGGATGTTGATCTGGCGTGGGGTATTGTTGATATGGTCTTCACCACGGATAACGTGGGTAATTTCCATATCCCAGTCATCAACCACGACGCAGAAGTTATAGGTTGGGGAACCGTCGGTACGGCGTATGATCAGATCGTCCAGCTCCTGGTTGCTGAATTCGATCGGGCCACGGATCTGGTCGTCGAAAATCACCGAGCCATCCTGCGGGTTAGCAAAACGCACCACGCATGGCTCATCAGCGGCATGCTCGCTGTGGTCGTGGCGGCAGCGGCCGTCATAACGCGGTTTTTCACCGTTCGCCATCTGCTCTTCACGCAGCGCATCCAGACGCTCTTTGGAGCAGTAGCACTTATACGCCGTGCCCGCGACCAGCATCTCATCAATAACAGCGTTATAGCGGTCAAAACGTTTGGTCTGGAAATACGGGCCTTCGTCCCACTGCAGGTTCAGCCAGTTCATACCATCCATAATGGCTTCAATTGCTTCCGGCGTGGAGCGCTCAAGATCGGTATCTTCTATACGCAGCACGAACTCACCTTGGTTGTGGCGTGCAAAAAGCCAGGAATAGAGAGCAGTACGAGCACCACCGACGTGCAGATAGCCTGTCGGGCTCGGCGCGAAGCGAGTTTTGATTTTCATGAAATGGCCTTACGTTATAAAGATGCCGGCAATCGGCAAATCCCGGGGAAAAAACGATGGGCAATATTCTATCACTGTGGGGGGATTCCTCAATGTCGATCCCTTTATCGTGGCGGAGTTTGCTGTTTTTGTTTAGAAATCATGCGCCACCGCCCGTTTTGCGATCGTTTTGTTTAATTTTACGACGAACGAATAAAAACTTTAGAAAATGCGTTGACTCATTTTCAACTCTCCCTATAATGCGACTCCACACAGCGGGGGTGATTAGCTCAGTTGGTAGAGCATCTCCTTTACACGGAGGGGGTCGGCGGTTCGAGCCCGTCATCGCCCACCATTTCGGGTCGTTAGCTCAGTTGGTAGAGCAGTTGACTTTTAATCAATTGGTCGCAGGTTCGAATCCTGCACGACCCACCAATGTAAAAAAGCGCCCTAAAGGCGCTTTTTTGCTATCTGCGATCTGGATGATTCGAACCTGCAGCAGGTTCGAGCCGAACGCAGTGAGGCACCGGAGCCGTTTACGGCGACGGCCCGAAGGGCGAGCGAAGCGAGTCATCCTGCACGACCCACCAATGTAAAAAAGCGCCCTAAAGGCGCTTTTTTGCTATCTGCGATATAAAAATGTGAACCTGCCGCATTTTCCTCAAGCTAATCCCGTCGGTGCCGATACCTCTGTTTTATAACGCGAGGAAAAAGTATGACGACCATTCAGGCTTCAACCCAACAGATTCAAACCAGCGGCGCGAGTGGCTCTTCGAGCAGTAACGATATCTCTGCGCAAATCACCCGCATTCTCGACAAGATCAAAAAGCTGACCCAGCAGTTAAAAGAGCTGGCAAACAGCCCCGGCAGCGCAGATGAGAAGAAGAAGCAGCAGGAACTGATTCAGACCCAGATCAAAGTGCTGCAGGCACAGCTCGCCGCACTGCAGCGCCAGCAGGCCGAAGAAGCTCAGAAGAAGCAGGATCAAAAACTGGGCAAAGTAGAAGGCGTGAATAGCCCGTCAGACACTAATCAGATTGATATCTACATCTAATCGTCTGATGCGTTAAACAGTGGATCGCGTATGCGGGCCTCGGTTAATCGTTGTGCCTGGATACGCACCACTTCCCAGATGGCCTGCGCCGCACCCGAGAGCGAACGATTTTTTCGCCGCACCAGCATCAGCTTTCGTTCGACAACGGGCGTCAGCCGCTTCACCGCCAGCTGGCTTCCCTGCGGCAGGGGAAGCGCCAGAGCGGGCAACACGCTGATGCCAATTCCGGCTTCCACCATCGGAAACAGCGTGGCCGGATGACCAATCTCCTGCACGATCGTTGCCTTAACGCCCTGATTCACCAGCGCGGAATCAATCAGCGGGCGGCTGCCTGAGGCATAATCCTGTAAAACCAGGTTCGCCCCCTGCAGGGACTGCCAGCTGACCTCGAGCAACGTTGCCAGCGGGTCGTCGTCACGGCAGAGCAGCAAAAAAGGCTCAGAAAGAACGCTTTCGCATTCCAGATCGCTCACCTGGCCAGGATCGATCACAATACCAAAATCCACATCCCCCTGGCGGATGCTCTCCAGCACCCACTGCTGCGGTCTGTCATGCAGGACAAAATCAATATCAGGATAGCGATGGTTACCCTCAGCAATACATTGCGGGATAAGGTGCGCGGATATCGTCTGGCTGGCCGCAACCCGCACGGTGCCCGACAGCTGCTGCCCCAGCCTCCCCACGTCTCTGAGCGTGCTGTTCAGCTCATCAAGCAGCCGTTCAAGACGCAGGGCCAGCTGCTGCCCGGCTTCGGTCAGGACCACTTCGCGCGTGGTGCGGTCAAGCAATCTAACGCCGGTCTGGTTTTCCAGCTCCTTCACGCTGTGGCTGACCGCCGACTGGCTCAGGCCGATCATTTCACCTGCCCGGCTAAAGCTGCGGGCATGGGCGACGGTGACGAAAATGCGAAGCTGGCGTAGGGAATAATTCATCTGTTTAATTCATGAATGGATGCAATAAATCAATTTTATTTCTCAAATGGAAAAAAGCACAATAGCGACATCTGTTTTCAGGAGTCATTATGAAACTATTTCGTATTCTTGATCCGTTTACGCTCACCCTGGTGGCCACCGTTTTACTGGCCTCGTTCTTCCCTGCTCGCGGCGGTTTCGTCCCTTTTTTTGAGGGGCTGACGACGGCCGCCATCGCGCTGCTGTTCTTTATGCACGGCGCAAAGCTCTCCCGCGAAGCGATTATCGCTGGCGGTAGCCACTGGCGACTGCACCTCTGGGTGATGTGCAGCACGTTTATTCTGTTCCCGATCCTCGGGGTGCTGTTTGCCTGGTGGGCACCGGTTAACGTCGATCCGGCGCTCTACACCGGTTTCCTGTATCTCTGTATTCTCCCGGCCACCGTGCAGTCTGCCATTGCCTTTACCTCTCTTGCCGGAGGGAACGTTGCAGCCGCGGTCTGCTCCGCATCGGCATCCAGCCTGTTAGGGATTTTCGTCTCCCCGCTGCTGGTGGGCCTGCTGATGAACATGCACGGCGCGGAAGGTAACCTTGAGCAGGTCGGCAAAATCTGCCTGCAGCTGCTGCTGCCGTTTGTCCTGGGCCATCTCTCGCGTCCGTGGACCGGGGCGTTCGTGGCGAAGCATAAGAAATGGATCTCCAAAACCGACCAGTCGTCGATTCTGCTGGTGGTCTATTCCGCCTTCAGCGAAGCGGTCGTGAACGGGATCTGGCATAAGGTGGGCGCAGGCTCGCTGCTGTTTATCGTGGTGGTCAGCCTCGTTCTGCTGGCAATTGTCATTGCGGTGAACGTTTTTGTGGCGCGCAAATGCGGCTTCAGCAAAGCCGATGAGATCACCATCGTCTTCTGCGGCTCCAAAAAGAGCCTGGCGAACGGCATCCCGATGGCGAACATTCTGTTCCCCACCTCGGTGATCGGGATGATGGTGCTGCCGCTGATGATTTTCCATCAGATCCAGCTGATGGTCTGCGCGGTGCTGGCGCGTCGCTACAAGCGCCAGACGGAAAAGCTGGCGCAGGAAGAGACCCGCGCCGCGAAGGCTTAAGGACGCTTCAGGGGCTGCACCAGCTGGGTCAGCCCCTCGGTTTTGATCAGTAACGTGATAGCCATCAGCTCGCCCAGGCGCCCGGCGGGGAATTCGTCCTTGCGGGCGAACCACAGCAGGTACTCCTCCGGCAAATCGATCAGCCTGCGGCCCTTATATTTACCGAACGGCATTTCCGTATTGGCGATCTCAACGAGCTGCTCTTTCTCCACGTTACTCTCCTAACAGGCGCATCATTTCCGCTTCGTCGATAACCTCAATGCCGAGCTCCTGGGCTTTCGCCAGCTTCGAACCCGCAGCTTCGCCGGCAATCACCAGGTCGGTTTTCTTCGACACGCTGCCCGCCACTTTGGCCCCCAGCGCCACCAGACGCGCTTTTGCATCGTCACGTGAAAGCTGGCTAAGGCTACCGGTTAGCACCACGGTTTTACCGGCAAATGGGCTATCAATTTCTTCGGCGTTGACTACCACCGGCGCAGGCCATTTAATGCCCTCTTCCAGCAGCTTGCCGATGACCTCGCGGTTGCTCTCTTCGGCAAAGAAGTTAAAGACGTGCGTGGCGACGACGATGCCGACGTCCGGCACTTTCTGCAGCTCGTCGATGCTTGCCTTTTCCAGCGCCTCCAGCGTACCAAAGTACGCGGCTAAACCTGCCGCCGTCGCTTCGCCGACTTCACGAATGCCCAGCGCGTACAGGAAGCGGGCGAAGGTCGTCTCTTTCGCTGCTTCAAGCGCGTTAACCACGTTCTGGGCTGACTTCGGCCCCATGCGATCCAGACCGGTCAATTTGCCCGCCGTGAGCCTGAACAGATCTGCTGGCGTATGGACATACTCTTTCTCAACCAGCTGATCGATAATCTTGTCGCCCATGCCGTCAACGTCCATTGCGCGACGGGAAACAAAGTGCTTAAGCGACTCTTTACGCTGCGCGCCGCAGATCAGGCCGCCCGTACAGCGGGCCACCGCTTCGCCTTCCACACGCTCTACGTCAGAGCCGCATACCGGGCAGTGGGTCGGGAAAACGACCTCGCGCGTATCATCAGGACGTTCTGACTCAACAACGTTCACCACCTGCGGGATAACATCGCCCGCGCGGCGAATCACCACTTTGTCACCGATGCGCAGGCCGAGGCGTTCGATTTCATCGGCGTTGTGCAGCGTAGCGTTACTCACCAGCACGCCTGCGACCTGCACCGGCTCCAGTCGAGCGACCGGGGTAATAGCGCCCGTACGGCCCACCTGAAACTCCACGTCCCGGACAAAGGTCATCTGCTCCTGGGCAGGGAATTTAAACGCCACCGCCCAGCGCGGTGCACGCGCCACAAAGCCCAGCTGCTCCTGCAGCGCCAGCGAATTGACCTTGATGACAACGCCATCGATATCAAAGCCGAGCGTCGGACGGTCCTCTTCCACTTTGTGGTAGAACGCCAGCACCGCTTCAGGCGAGTCGCAGAGCTGAACGCGGTTGCTCACCGGCAGGCCCCAGGCTTTAAACTGCAGCAGACGCCCGAGGTGCGTATCCGGTAACTCACCACCTTCCAGAATACCGACGCCGTAGCAGAAGAAAGTAAGCGGTCGCTTCGCGGTGATGCGCGGGTCAAGCTGGCGCAGAGAGCCTGCCGCCGCGTTACGTGGGTTAGCAAACACTTTCCCGCCGGTGCGACGCGCCTCTTCGTTAATTTTCTCGAATCCCGCCTGCGGCAGGAACACCTCGCCGCGCACTTCCAGACGCGCGGGAATGTTGTCTCCCTGCAGCTTCAGCGGGATCGCGCGGATGGTTCGCACGTTAGTGGTGATGTCTTCACCCGTCGTACCGTCGCCACGCGTGGCGGCACGCACCAGCACGCCGTTTTCATAGAGAAGGCTGACCGCCAGGCCGTCGAGCTTCAGCTCGCAGCACCAGGTGAGGGAATCGCTGCTTTTCAGACGGTCCTGCACGCGCTTGTTAAACGCGAGGAAGCTCTCTTCATCAAAGACGTTGTCCAGCGACAGCATCGGCACTTCGTGACGCACCTGGCTGAAAGCCCCCAGCGGCTCGGCGCCGACGCGCTGGGTCGGAGAATCTGGCGTGATCAGTTCCGGGTGCTGCGCCTCCAGCTCGCGCAGCTCGCGCATCAGCCGGTCATACTCCGCATCCGGCACTTCCGGTGCGTCCATAACATGATAGAGATATTCATGATGGCGAAGCGTGGTTCGCAGTTCAGTGAGTTGTTGTTCGATTGAGTCCATATCGCACCATCAATGAGAAAAAACCCCCGACAGGCGGGGGTTGAGGAGGAGTTGAAGTAAACGCGACAATTACGCGTTGGCTTCCTTAACTTCGCGGATGCGGTCCTGATACTCGCGCAGCTTCTGCGGGGTCATCATTCGACGCTGATCGTCGAGCACCACACCACCCACTTCATCAGCGATGTGCTGAGCGGACTGCAGCATCAGCTTGAAGTTTTGCAGCTCGTCGCCGTAGGACGGCACCTGCATAAAGATAGTGACACCCGGCGTCACGAAATCACCGGTCATTTCCGGGTCAAAGGTGCCTGGGTTGACCATATTGGCCAGGCTAAACAGCGCCGGACCACTACCGTCAGGGCTCAGGTGGCGATGGAAAATATTCATATCGCCAAACTTGAAGCCTGCCTGTTGAATACTGTTGAGCAACACGTCACCGTTGAGATGGCTGCCGTGATGCGCGGCCACGTTCATGATGATCACCGCTTCCTTACGCTGCGGCTTTTCAACAACCGGTTCAGGCTCGGCGACCGGCTCTGGCTCAACGTGCGGAGCCGGAGCGGGCTGCGGCGCAGGCTGTACATGAACAGGCTGCTGCGGCTGCTGAGCAGGTTGCTGTTGCACGGGCTGCTGCACAGGTTGCTGTTGAACCGGCTGTGGCGCAGCGGGCTGCTGCTGTTGTACAGGCGGTTGCGGCGGCTGACGTACAGGTTCTTCCACTGGCTGCGGCGCTGGCTGGCGCGGCTGGGCAGAGGCATACGGCGGTTGATACTGGTGCTGCGGAGCGCGGGGGGCTTCATGCTCCCCATGAGCCGCGCCGGGCGCAGTATTGACCCGATGAACACGAACTTCACCCACGCCGTCGTCGTCGCTACCGGTGATGTCATCTTCAGTGTCATCATCATCACGACTGGACTTCATGCGCTTCAGTGGGCGATCGCGAAACATCGAGGAACGCTCTTTACGGCTGGTCCAGAAACCATGTACCAGTAAAGCGATTATGGCGATCGCGCCAACAATGATTAATATCAGACGCAAATCCTGCATCATTATATTCTCTGTTGTTCTAACACCTTGCCACCACGGCAAACATTTACTCACTAAGAGTATTTGCCGTTTACGTCAAGTGCAAGTGTGTGCAGAGCATTCGCAGCATAAAGATGAAGTAAATCGTGCTTTTTGCTGGTTTTTCGAACATTTCCGAACTAGTCATTGGTCCGCAAGTGGATAATATAGGCGGGCAATTCCACTGGTTGTGAAAAAAGGAGTACAGCCTGGTTATGGTTTCAACATCGTCTTCTCCCCCGCGCAGCGGCGTCTGGTATTTTTCTCAGGGCTGGAAGCTGGTCTCACTGCCAGGTATCCGTCGCTTCGTCATTCTGCCGCTGCTGATCAACATTATTCTGATGGGCGGCGCGTTCTGGTGGCTGTTCACAAAGCTCGAAAGCTGGATCCCGTCGCTGATGAGCTACGTGCCGGACTGGCTGCAGTGGCTTAACTACCTGCTCTGGCCGGTGGCGGTCATCTCCGTGCTGCTGGTATTCGGCTATTTATTCTCAACGATCGCGAACTGGATAGCCGCGCCGTTTAACGGCCTGCTGGCGGAACAGTTGGAGGCGCGGCTTACCGGCGCGACGCCACCGGACACGGGCGTGCTGGGGATCGTGAAAGATATCCCGCGCATTATGAAGCGCGAGTGGCAGAAGTTTGCCTGGTACCTCCCCCGCGCGGTTGTACTGCTTGCCCTCTACTTTGTCCCCGGCATTGGCCAGACGGTTGCCCCGGTGCTGTGGTTTCTGTTCAGCGCCTGGATGCTGGCCATCCAGTACTGCGACTATCCATTCGATAACCACAAGGTGCCGTTTAAAGCGATGCGCACCGCTCTGCGCACCCGGAAGGTCGCCAATATGCAGTTCGGCGCGCTGACCAGCCTTTTCACCATGATTCCCTTCCTTAACTTGTTCATCATGCCGGTTGCGGTTTGCGGCGCGACGGCGATGTGGGTGGACTGTTATCGTGCTAAGCACGCGTTATGGAAATAATGCAAAAATGTGTAAAGCAGGGGTGGCTTATGCCGCCCCTTATTCCATACTGATCCCCATTATTTCCTTGCAGTATATAGATATGCGAATTCCTTACTTCCCCCTACCTGCTTAGCAGGTATGCTGGGTCGGTATCCCAATTTCATACAGTTAAGGACAGGCCATGAGTAAGATTTATGAAGACAACTCGCTGACTATCGGTCATACGCCCCTGGTTCGACTGAACCGTATCGGTAATGGACGCATTCTGGCGAAGGTCGAATCACGCAACCCGAGCTTCAGCGTAAAATGCCGCATCGGTGCAAACATGATTTGGGATGCTGAAAAACGCGGCGTGCTGAAGCCAGGCGTTGAGCTGGTGGAACCGACCAGCGGTAACACCGGTATCGCTCTGGCCTATGTTGCTGCCGCACGCGGCTACAAGCTGACCCTGACCATGCCGGAAACCATGAGCATCGAACGTCGCAAACTGCTCAAAGCGCTGGGGGCGAACCTGGTCCTGACCGAAGGCGCGAAGGGCATGAAAGGTGCCATTCAGAAAGCGGAAGAGATCGTGGCCAGCGATCCGGCGAAATATCTTCTGCTGCAGCAGTTCAGCAACCCGGCTAACCCTGAAATTCACGAGAAGACCACCGGTCCGGAAATCTGGGAAGATACTGACGGCCAGGTTGACGTATTTATCTCCGGCGTCGGCACCGGCGGCACACTGACCGGCGTGTCTCGCTATATTAAAGGCACAAAAGGTAAAAAAGAGCTGATTACCGTTGCCGTTGAACCTACCGACTCCCCGGTTATCGCTCAGGCGCTGGCGGGTGAAGAGCTTAAGCCTGGCCCGCATAAAATTCAGGGCATCGGCGCGGGCTTCATTCCGGGTAACCTGGATCTGAAGCTGATCGATAAAGTCGTTGCCATCACGAACGAAGAAGCCATCTCTACCGCACGTCGTCTGATGGATGAAGAAGGCATTCTGGCGGGTATCTCTTCCGGTGCGGCCGTTGCGGCAGCGCTCAAACTTCAGGAAGATGAAGCCTTTACCAATAAGAATATTGTGGTTATCCTTCCTTCCTCGGGTGAGCGTTACCTGAGCACCGCACTGTTTGCCGATCTGTTCACGGAAAAAGAGCTGCAACAGTAGTGCCAGTATGTTAATAACGCGTAAAAAAGCACCTTTTCGGGTGCTTTTTTGTGACCTGCTTCAGACTTTTGCCCCTCCTGGCATTGCTTCACCCCGATGTGTCTGGTATTTAAACCAGCAATTATTTTGAAGCGTGAAATTAATCAGTGAACGAAATACCCTTGCTGAATCGATTTTATGATTTGGTTCAAGTCTTCCTTTCGCTGCATAATGTTTAATGACGATTGAAACGTCAGCGCTAACAATACAGGCTAAAGTTAAGCCGCCAGGCTAGACTTTAGTTCCACAACACTAAACCTATAAGTTGGGGAAATACAATGTTCCAGCAAGAAGTTACCATTACCGCTCCGAACGGTCTGCACACCCGCCCTGCTGCTCAGTTTGTTAAAGAAGCGAAAGGCTTCACTTCTGAAATCACTGTAACTTCCAACGGCAAAAGCGCTAGCGCAAAAAGCCTGTTCAAACTGCAGACTCTGGGCCTGACTCAGGGCACCGTTGTTACCATCTCTGCTGAAGGTGAAGACGAGCAGAAAGCAGTTGAGCATCTGGTTAAACTGATGGCTGAGCTCGAGTAAGTTTCCGGGTTCTTTTAAATATCAGTCACAAGTAAGGTAGGGTTATGATTTCAGGCATTTTAGCATCCCCGGGTATCGCTTTCGGCAAAGCACTGCTGCTGAAAGAAGACGAGATCGTCATCGACCGGAAAAAAATTTCTGCCGACAAGGTTGATCAGGAAGTTGAACGTTTTCTGAGCGGTCGTGCCAAGGCATCTGCGCAACTGGAAGCGATCAAAACTAAAGCTGGCGAAACTTTCGGTGAAGAAAAAGAAGCCATCTTCGAAGGGCATATCATGCTGCTCGAAGATGAGGAGCTGGAGCAGGAAATCATAGCCCTGATTAAAGATAAAGGCATGACGGCCGACGCGGCTGCGCATGAAGTTATCGAAGGTCAGGCAACTGCCCTGGAAGAGCTGGATGATGAATACCTGAAAGAGCGTGCGGCTGACGTACGTGACATCGGTAAGCGCCTGCTGCGCAACATCCTGGGCCTGGCCATTATCGACCTGAGCGCGATTCAGGATGAAGTGATCCTGGTTGCCGCTGACCTCACCCCGTCTGAAACCGCACAGCTGAACCTGAAAAAGGTCCTTGGTTTCATCACCGACGCGGGTGGCCGTACCTCCCACACCTCAATCATGGCGCGTTCTCTGGAACTGCCTGCCATCGTGGGCACCGGTAGCGTCACCTCTCAGGTGAAAAACGGCGACTATCTGATTCTGGATGCCGTAAACAATCTGGTTTACGTCAACCCAACTAACGAAGAGATCGAAAAACTGCGCGCGGTTCAGGAGCAGGTTGCGACTGAAAAAGCGGAACTCGCTAAGCTGAAAGACCTGCCAGCCATCACCCTGGACGGCCATCAGGTAGAAGTGTGCGCAAACATCGGTACCGTACGCGACGTTGATGGCGCTGAGCGCAACGGTGCGGAAGGTGTTGGTCTCTATCGTACAGAATTCCTGTTCATGGACCGCGACGCGCTGCCAACGGAAGAAGAGCAGTTTGCTGCGTATAAAGCCGTCGCAGAAGCGTGTGGCTCACAGGCGGTTATCGTCCGTACCATGGACATCGGTGGCGACAAAGAGCTGCCGTACATGAACTTCCCGAAAGAAGAGAACCCGTTCCTGGGCTGGCGTGCCGTGCGTATCGCGATGGATCGTAAAGAGATCCTGCGTGACCAGGTTCGCGCTATCCTGCGTGCCTCCGCTTTCGGTAAGCTGCGCATCATGTTCCCGATGATCATCTCTGTTGAAGAAGTGCGTGCACTGAAGAAAGAGATCGAAATCTACAAACAGGAACTGCGCGACGAAGGTAAAGCATTTGACGAGTCAATTGAGATCGGCGTGATGGTGGAAACACCAGCAGCGGCGACCATTGCGCGTCATTTAGCCAAAGAAGTTGATTTCTTTAGTATCGGTACCAATGATTTAACGCAGTACACCCTGGCAGTTGACCGTGGTAATGATATGATTTCACATCTCTACCAGCCAATGTCACCGTCCGTACTGAACTTGATCAAGCAAGTTATTGATGCTTCTCATGCAGAAGGTAAATGGACTGGCATGTGTGGTGAGCTTGCAGGCGACGAACGTGCTACACTTCTGTTGCTGGGTATGGGTCTGGACGAATTCTCTATGAGCGCCATTTCCATCCCGCGCATTAAGAAGATTATCCGTAACACGAACTTCGAAGATGCGAAGGTGTTAGCAGAGCAGGCTCTTGCTCAACCGACAACGGACGAGTTAATGACGCTGGTTAACAAGTTCATTGAAGAAAAAACAATCTGCTAATCCACGAGATGCGGCCCAAATTACTGCTTAGGAGAAGATCATGGGTTTGTTCGATAAACTGAAATCTCTGGTTTCTGATGATAAGAAAGACTCCGGAACTATTGAGATTGTTGCTCCGCTCTCCGGCGAGATCGTCAACATCGAAGACGTGCCGGATGTAGTGTTTGCTGAGAAAATCGTTGGTGATGGCATTGCTATCAAACCAACTGGCAACAAAATGGTTGCTCCAGTTGATGGCACCATCGGTAAAATTTTTGAAACCAACCATGCGTTCTCTATCGAATCTGATAGCGGTATCGAACTGTTCGTTCACTTCGGTATCGACACCGTTGAACTGAAAGGCGAAGGCTTCAAGCGTATCGCGGAAGAAGGCCAGCGTGTTAAAGTTGGCGACCCGGTGATTGAATTCGATCTGCCACTGCTGGAAGAAAAAGCCAAGTCTACCCTGACGCCGGTTGTTATCTCCAACATGGACGAAATCAAAGAACTGATCAAACTGTCTGGCAGCGTCACCGTGGGCGAAACCCCGGTTATCCGCATCAAGAAGTAATTCTTGCCGCACAGAAAAATGGCGCCTTCGGGCGCCATTTTTGTTTATGCAGGGAGGATAAGCTCGTCGTAGCCTTTCGACTGGGTATAAAGCATCACGTCAGTCACCCGATCGCCGGCCATGCGAATGGCGTCGGCAACGGTTTTCCCCTCAACAATTCCGCTCACCAGTTCTGAACAGAACAGATCCCCCGTCCCTTTCAGATCGGTTTCTACGCGCGGATGCGCGCTGACGGTCACGCCCTCACGCGTCACCAGCACCACGTGGATGTTTTGCGGGTCATCGGCCACCGGCGCGCTGGTGATCGCCACCCATTTCAGAGTGTCAGAAAGCAACCCCTGCGCGGCGGCAATAGCGCTTTCCGGCGTCCGGCACGGCTTACCGCTTAACACTTCCAGTTCATAGACGTTTGGCGTAATCCCCTGCGCCAGCGGCAGCAGGTGTTCCCGGTACGCTTCCGGGATATCCGGCTTCACGTACATTCCGCTGTCGATATCGCCGATAACCGGGTCGACCAGCACCAGCAGGTCAGGATGCTGCGCTTTGACCGCCCTCAGCCACTGCGCCAGCAGCGCGATCTGGCTGGCGCTGCCCATATAGCCGGTAGTGACCGCTTTAAGCTCGCGCAGGATCTCGCGCTCTTCCAGCGCCTTCAGGTAGCCGCTGAACCACTCGTCGGGGATCACCCCGCCGTAGAAGGTGTCGTAGTGCGGCGTGTTGCTAAACAGCACCGTCGGCACGGCGGTCACGTTCAGCCTGTGGGTTCGAATGTTCGGCACAGCAATGCTGTTCCCCACGCTGCCGTAAACCACCTGCGACTGCACCGCGACAATGTCGGTTTGCTGCGCCCGGGTGTTATCCCGGAATAGAATCATCTCCATGACGCTTAAATCCCCGCCCCCTGCGAATAACTCTCTTCACCAAAGACGCCGGTAGACAAATAGCGATCGCCGCGATCGCAGATAATCGCCACCACGACCGCACCGGGATTTGCCTGCGCCACGCGCAACGCCCCCGCTACCGCGCCCCCCGAGCTGACCCCGCAGAAGATGCCTTCACGCACGGCCAGTTCACGCATGGTATTCTCCGCCTCGCGCTGATGAATATCCAGCACCCGATCCACCAGCTGCGCATTAAAGATGCCTGGCATATACTCCGCGGGCCAGCGGCGAATGCCCGGAATACTGCTCCCCTCTTCCGGCTGCAGACCAACAATGGTGACCGGTTTCTCCTGCTCGCGCAAAAAACGCGACACGCCGGTAATGGTGCCGGTGGTGCCCATGCTGGAGACAAAATGGGTGATGCGCCCGCCGGTTTGCTGCCAGATTTCCGGCCCGGTGGTGGTGTAGTGCGCGTACGGGTTGTCTGGGTTATTGAACTGATCGAGCAGTTTACCTTCGCCGCGCTGGGCCATTGCTAACGCTAAGTCTCGCGCTCCTTCCATCCCCTGCTCTTTGGTTACCAGAATCAGCTCGGCCCCGTAGGCGCGCATCGCGGCGCGGCGCTCCTGGCTCATGTTGTCCGGCATCAGCAGCTTCATGCGGTAGCCTTTCAGCGCCGCAATCATTGCCAGCGCGATACCGGTGTTGCCGCTGGTGGCTTCAATCAGCACATCGCCTGGCTTAATTTCACCGCGTTTCTCAGCCTGGACAATCATCGACAGCGCCGCGCGGTCTTTCACCGACCCTGCCGGGTTGTTGCCTTCGAGTTTGACCCAGATTTCGCTGCCGTTGGCACATCCCATGCGCTGAAGCTTGACCAGAGGGGTGTTGCCGATGGTGTGTTCGAGTGTATTCACGATTTTTACTCAATAAAAAGCCCGGTAAGCATCACGCCACCGGGCGAAAAACATACTCAATAACCTATCAGGCTGACTCCGCCAGAGCAATATCCTCGCGCGTCTCAATCCGCTCCTTACCGTGATAGATGCGCGCATGCTGCAGCCCGACAAACAGGCGCTCACCCCGGTGCGGCGGAACGTCGTCGCGCATGACCACGGTCAGCGGCTCGGTATACCAGCCCAGCGGCTGTACCACCAATTGGGTGTAGTGTCCTTTAGGGCTAGCTTCCAGGACCTGCACCGGCAGCGGGGAATCCAGGCTGGTGCGGCGGCTGACGTCCACTTCCCACGGGCGCAGGAACAGATCGACCGGCCCCTGATGCGCCGAGGTGTAGCCCAGCGGCCAGCGGTGCGCGCCCACGTGGAACTGACCGCCGCGAATGGTGCCCTGCAGTCGGTTCACCTCGCCCATAAACTCCAGCACGAAGCGGGTCGCCGGCTCGCGCCAGAGCTGTTCCGGCTCGTCAACCTGCTCGATGTTGCCCTGGCTCATGACCACCACGCGGTCCGCGACTTCCATCGCCTCTTCCTGATCGTGGGTCACGAAGACGCTGGTGAATTTCAGCTCTTCATGCAGCTGGCGCAGCCAGCGACGCAGCTCTTTGCGCACCTGCGCATCCAGTGCGCCGAAGGGTTCATCCAGCAGCAGTATTTGCGGCTCAACGGCCAGCGCGCGCGCCAGCGCCACGCGCTGCTTCTGCCCGCCGGAAAGCTGCGCCGGGAAACGGTCCGCCAGATGCGCCAACTGCACCATCTCCAGCAGTTTGGTTACTTTCGCCTTAATGGTTGCTGCATCCGGGCGTTCACGACGCGGCAGCACCGTCAGGCCAAAGGCGATATTGTCGAAAACGGTCATGTGGCGGAACAGCGCGTAATGCTGGAAGACAAAACCCACTTTACGATCGCGGGCGTGCAGGCGGCTCACGTCGGTGCCGTGGAAGCGGATGTGCCCGCTGGTCTGATGCTCAAGCCCGGCGATGATCCGCAGCAGCGTCGTCTTGCCCGAGCCAGACGGCCCCAGCAGCGCCACCATTTGTCCGGAAGGGATATCCAGCGAGATATCATTCAGCACCTGGGTGCGACCAAAAGACTTCTTAATATTGGCAATCTCAATGCTCATGATTTCCCTCCTGATGCTGACGTTTTTCCTGATTCTCTAAACGCCACTGCACCACACTCTTCAAAAACAGGGTCAAAATGGCCATCAGCGTCAGCAACGCTGCGGCAGTAAAGGAACCGACGGTGTTGTAGTCCTGTTCCAGTAATTCAATCTGTAGCGGCAGTGACAGCGTTTCACCGCGAATCGAGCCGGAAACCACCGACACCGCACCAAACTCACCGATGGCGCGGGCGTTGGTCAGCACCACGCCGTAAAGCAGCGCCCAGCGGATGTTCGGCAGCGTCACGCGGCGGAACATCTGCCAGCCGGATGCGCCAAGCAGCACCGCCGCTTCGTCTTCGTTGCTCCCCTGGCTTAACATCACCGGCACCAGCTCACGTACCACAAATGGGCAGGTCACGAAGATCGTCACCAGCACCATGCCCGGCCAGGCGAACATGATCTGCAGGTTATGTTCATCCAGCCAGCCGCCCAGCGGGCCGTTGGAGCCGTAAAAGAGCAGGTAAACCAGACCGGCAACAACAGGCGACACGGCAAACGGAATATCCAGCAGGGTCAGCAGCAGCTGACGTCCCGGGAAGTTAAAGCGCGTCACCAGCCAGGCCAGCAGCGTACCGAAGACCAGGTTCACCGGCACGGTGATCAGCGCAATCAGCACCGTCAGCCAGATGGCGTGCAGCATGTCCGGGTTCGCCAGGTTCTCCAGCGCGGGCATCAGCCCCTTGCTGAACGCCTGGACGAAGATATAAATCGTCGGCACGACGAGAATGAGGGCGGACACCAGCACGCCCACGCCAATCAGAAACCATTTACCCCAGTTGATGCGGGGCGCATCGTATCGCTTCAATTGCGTAACTTCCGCCATCAGTGACCTACCACACGTCGACCAAAGCGACTTTGCAGAGTGTTTATCGAATACAGCAGCAGCAGCGAGGCCGCCAGGATCACCGAGGCAATCGCGCTCGCCGCCGGATAATCAAACTCCTGCAGGCGGATGAAAATCATCAGCGAGGTGACTTCCGTTTTCCAGGCGATGTTCCCGGCGATAAAAATCACCGCGCCAAACTCACCCAGGCTGCGGGTAAAGGACAGCGCGACGCCCGCCATCAGCGCCGGAGAGAGCTCCGGCAGAACCACTTTGCGGAAGCTCTGCCAGCGCGTGGCGCCCAGCGTTTCCGCCGCTTCTTCGTATTCCGGACCCAGCTCTTCCAGTACCGGCTGCACGGTACGCACCACAAACGGGATACTGGTAAAGGCCATCGCCACCGCGATCCCGAGCCAGGTATAGGTCACCTTGATGTCAAATTTCGCCAGCCACTCGCCGTACAGCCCGTTCACGGAGAAGAGCGACGCGAGGGTTAAGCCCGCAACCGCCGTCGGCAGCGCAAACGGCAGATCCATCAGGGCATCAAGCAGCGTACGGCCCGGGAAGCGATAGCGGGTTAAGATCCACGCCATCAGCAGGCCAAACACGCCGTTAAAAATGGAGGCAACAAACGCCGACAGCAGCGTCACCTTATAGGCCGCCACCACCTGCGGGTTGGTGACTACGTCCCAGTACTGCGCCCAGCTCATCTGAGCAAGCTGCATCACCAGCGCGCTGAGCGGCAACAGCAGGATCAGGCAGACGAACAGCAGGCTGGTCCCGAGGCTTAAGGTAAAGCCCGGCAGCACGCGTTTAGTCGAGACTGCAAACATTACTTACGCCCCGCCGCCAGCAGTTTGTCTAACTCACCGCCGCTGGCAAAGTGCGTTTTCATCACCTCAGGCCAGGAGCCGAAATGATCTTCCACGCGGAACAGCGCGGTCTGCGGGAATTTATCTTTCAGCTTGTTCATCACGTCCGGATTGTTCACGCGGTAGTAGTAGTCGGTGATGATGGCCTGCGCCTGCGGGCTGTACAGGTAGTTGAGATAGGCTTTTGCCGCTTTCTCGGTGCCGTTCGCCTGCACGTTTTTATCCACCCACGCCACCGGGAACTCGGCCAGGATGTTGGTTTTCGGAATAACCACCTCGAAGCCCTGCGCTTCGTACTGCTTGCGAATGTTGTTCACTTCGGATTCAAAGCTGATCAGCACGTCGCCCAGACCACGCTCGGCGAAGGTCGTGGTCGCCCCGCGGCCGCCGGTATCAAACACTTCGACGTTTTTCAGGAACTGGGTCATGAACTGCTCGGTCTTCGCTTTATCCTTACCGTCAGCCTTGTCTGCCGCGCCCCACGCGGCTAAATAGGTGTAGCGCGCGTTACCTGAAGTTTTTGGGTTCGGGAAAATCAGCTTCACGTCGGAACGCACCAGGTCGCTCCAGTCGTGGATGTTCTTCGGGTTGCCCTTACGCACCAGGAAGCCCATGGTGGAGTAGAACGGCGAGCTATTGTTTGGCAAGCGGCTCTGCCAGTCAGCCGGGAGCAGTTTGCCCTTGTCGTGCAGGATCTGCACGTCAGTCACCTGGTTGTAGGTCACGACATCTGCTTTCAGCCCCTGCAAAATCGCCAGCGCCTGCTTGGATGAACCGGCGTGGGACTGCTTGATGGTCAGCTTATCGCCATTGTTTTCTTTCGCCCACTGCTGCTCGAACGGTGGGTTAAGGGCGGCAAACAGCTCGCGGGAGACATCATACGAGCTGTTCAGCAGCTCGGTCGCCTGCGCCTGGGCCACCAGCAGTAAACCTGCCAGCGCCAGAGTTCCTTTTTTCAGTACAGTAACGGCCATTGCGCACCCTTATAAATGTGATGACTATCTTATAGTCATAATATTTATAACGGGGATGAAAGGAGTAACGGTTTTATATACCGTTTGGTGATTTACAAGCAGAAAAGAGAATAAGGGTCGGGGAAAATTGCCGGGTGGCGCTAACGCTTACCCGGCCTACGTATGGGGAGCGTTTTACAGCGCCAGCAGGCGCTCAACGGACGGCGCAAAATAGTAGCCGCCGGTTACCGGGCGGGTGAAGCGCAGCATGGCGTCACGCTTGCCGTCAGTGTCACCGAACATGCTCAGCAGCTGCTGCTCAATATTGTGCAGCCGCGCGCAGTAGGCGCAGAAGTAGAGGCCGTGCGTGCCGCTTGCCGTGCCGTACGGCAGGCTCTGACGAACAATTTTGAGCCCCTTGCCGTCTTCCTTAAGGTCAACGCGGGACAGGTGCGAGGTCACCGGGCGCGCATCGCCGTCGATCTCTTCGTTGGCTTCTTTGGTGCGGCCAATCATCATCTCCTGGTCGTGCACGCTCATGCGGTTAAGCTGCTTGAGGTTGTGCTCCCAGCGCTGAACGAACACGTAGCTGCCGCCCGCGTCCACGCCGTCTTTGATGACCGCCACGTCGCGACGAACCTCTTCACCCGCCGGGTTTTCGGTGCCGTCAACGAAGCCGCTCAGATCGCGCTCTTCCACCCAGCGGAAGCCGTGAACCTCTTCCTGCACGTCGATGCTGTCGCCAAACGCTTCAACCGCCGCCTGAGCAACGGAGAAGTTCACGTCGTGGCGCAGAGAGAGGATGTGGATCAGCACGTCGTATTGGGTGGCTGGCGCCAGGCCTTTGCCATAAGGGATAAAATCCTTCAGTTCTTCCGCGCCTTCGCCGCCGCTCAGCTGACGCCAGACGTTATTGCCGAAAGCGACAACGGCACCCAGATGGGCGTCCGGGAATTTGGCCTGGAAGGTGGCCAGTTTATCAACGAAAACTTTGCTGGCCGCGCGCAGGGCATCCACGTCCCCTTTAACATTGGCTTCAATCCAAATCGCCGCGCGGCAATGTTCTGGCAAAATGCCACTCTGAACCTGAGACATCGCTCCTCCTGAAATAAAGATGCCACGTCAGCGTGGCATTGATGGCGGCTATTATACCCGGATTTCAGCGAGGCGGTTTGTTCAGGCGCAAATTACTGCTTCCAGAGTATTTTGCTCACTTTCCAGCTCTTCAGCGTGTCGTCAGAGGGCATCAATCCTTCCGGACCGCTCCAGGTTCCGGTGAAGACATAGCTGATGTGCTGGCTGCCTTCCGCCTTACATTCCACCGCCACGCCATCGTCTGAAGGGGCGCTGCTGCAGTTGCCAAAGGCCTGTTTATAAAGATCGCTAAATGGGGTGCCCACCTTTACGCCGCTGGCGGTCGGAATATCTTCGTCCAGCACGGCAATGCGGTTCACCGTCCCTTTATCACCGTTAATCACCAGCGCCAGCTTGTCGCCCTTCAACGCTTCAAAGTAACGTACAATGTTGCCATTCTCGGTTTTCATCCCGCTACGCAGGCGATAGTCACTGCTCAGGGCATCCTGAATAGCGTCCTGATCGAGCGCGGTCGACGCGGTAATTTTTCCTACGCCCTGCTCGGTCACTTCGGTGGAAGAGCCAAACCAGTTCCACGGATACGCGGCGGACCAGTTAATGGAGGAGAGCGTCGAACAGCCGGTTAACGCCAGCGGGAGAGCGCATAAAAGTAAACGCAGCGATTTCATTGAAACGTCCTTTCTAATTAAATCAACGCTTGTTGGAGTGCGGCATCGGCAAAAAGTGCCGCGCTAATCTGACTCTTGCGTAAAACAGGCGCGTAAGCGGGGATTCGTCAGCAGCCACATCAGCGCCACAATATCCGCCACCACCAGCGCGATGCCGATACCGGAAAGCGGTTCACCCAGCCACCAGAGCACGGGTTGCCAGAACAGCAGCGCAATCTGGGCGAGGATCAGCAGCCAGCGAAGCGCACGCCACAGACGCGGGATTATATGCCGTCGACCGCTGCACAAAAAAGCCACCACCGCCGGTACGCCCGGCAGTAAGCCGAGCCAGAAGGCATCGTGGTCGGGATAAAAGAGATTCAGCAGCGTATCGCCCTGCCCGCGCGACGCACCGGCCATCACAAACAGTACCCAGGTACGGGCCTGGAGGAGCAAAACGCACCAGAATAAAAACGGCAGCCTGACGCGGCCCTGCGCGTCATAGTCAGCCGGGTGGATCTCAGTACTCTTCATCTTCGATCAGGCGCTTACCCAGCGTCAGCACGTCGGCGTGCTCGTAGCCCAGACGCTCATACATGCCCAGCACCACGTCGTTATCTTCCCGCACCATGATCTGGATTTTCGGGCAGCCGCGGGCGATGAGTTTCTTTTCCAGACGATTGAGCAGCGCGTTGGCGATGCCGCGCGCCCGGTATTCCGGGTGGACGCCCAGATAATAGGCCGAGCCGCGGTGGCCGTCATACCCACCCATTACCGTCCCGACCACCTCGCCGTTCACTTCCGCGACCAGAAACAGGCTAACGTCGTGATTCACCTTACGTTCGATATCCATTTCCGGATCGTTCCACGGACGCAGCAGATCGCAGCGCTCCCAAAGGGTGATCACCTCTTCGAAATCTTCCTGGCGAAAAACGCGTATCTCCATGGTATTAACCGCCTTTTCGGGTTTAAAAACAGTGATTATGGCGTGAACGGGGCGTTTAGCCAATAACCGGGGAAAATCTCGCCAAAATTTGGCATAATGTCACTTTGTCACGTATTGAAATGAAAAGTAAAACAATTCTCAATAAGGACTGTCGTAACGGGAAACACGATACGATATAACACCAGGACCCCATTTTTCAGTATTCAGGCCGCATGAGCACATTCAAACCATTAAAAGCACTCACATCGCGTCGTCAGGTTCTCAAAGCGGGGCTGGCGGCCTTAACGTTAACGGGCATCGCTAAGCAGGCTCAGGCAAAAGACGAGAGCACGCTCAAAACCAGTAACGGACACAGCAAACCGAAAACCAAAAAGCCGGGCGCAAAGCGTCTGGTGATGCTCGATCCGGGCCACGGCGGTATTGATACCGGCGCCATCGGCAGAAACGGTTCGAAAGAAAAACACGTCGTGCTGGCAATTGCAAAAAATGTGCGATCGATTTTACGCAGCAACGGCATTGACGCCCGCCTGACGCGTACGGGCGACACGTTCATTCCGCTGTATGACCGCGTGGAAATTGCCCACAAGCACGGCGCCGACCTGTTTATGTCCATTCACGCGGATGGCTTCACAAACCCTTCCGCCGCGGGCGCGTCGGTGTTTGCCCTCTCCAACCGCGGCGCCAGTAGCGCCATGGCGAAATACCTTTCCGATCGCGAAAACCGGGCGGATGAAGTGGCCGGGAAGAAGGCCACGGATAAAGATCATCTCTTGCAGCAGGTGCTGTTCGATCTCGTGCAAACGGACACTATCAAAAACAGCCTGACGCTCGGCTCGCATATCCTCAAGCGGATTAAGCCGGTGCACCGTCTGCACAGTAAAAGCACCGAACAGGCGGCATTTGTGGTGCTGAAGTCACCGTCCATCCCGTCCGTGCTGGTGGAAACGTCCTTTATTACCAATCCGGAAGAAGAGCGCCTGCTCGGCACCACGGCGTTTCGCCAGAAGATAGCCAACGCCATCGCCTCCGGCATTATCAGTTACTTCAACTGGTTCGATAACCAGAAAGCGCACTCCAGGAAACGCTGATGAAACCTAATGCACAGCTGGTCAAAACGTTCCTGCTGCAGCTGCAGGATGAGATTTGCCAGAAACTGGCCGCCGCAGACGGCGGTGAATTCCAGGAAGATAGCTGGCAGCGTGAAGCGGGCGGCGGCGGGCGCAGCCGCGTGCTGCGTAACGGCGGCATCTTCGAACAGGCGGGCGTGAATTTTTCCCACGTTCACGGCGACGCCATGCCCGCGTCCGCTACCGCGCACCGCCCTGAGCTGGCGGGCCGCAGCTTCGAAGCGATGGGCGTCTCGCTGGTGATCCACCCGCATAACCCGTTTGTTCCGACCAGCCACGCCAACGTGCGCTTTTTCATCGCGGAGAAGCCAGGAGCCGATCCGGTCTGGTGGTTTGGCGGCGGTTTCGACATGACGCCCTACTACGGCTTCGAAGAGGATGCCGTGCACTGGCATACCACCGCGCGGGACCTTTGCCTGCCGTTTGGCGAGGACGTCTACCCGAAATTTAAAAAGTGGTGCGACGATTATTTTTACCTGAAGCACCGCGACGAGCAGCGCGGCATCGGCGGGCTGTTCTTTGACGATCTCAACACGCCGGATTTTGATACGGCATTTAGCTTTATGCGCGCGGTGGGCGAAGGGTTCACCGACGCGTACCTGCCGATTGTCGAACGCCGTAAAAACACCGACTACGGCGTGCGCGAGCGTGAGTTCCAGCTTTATCGTCGCGGGCGGTACGTGGAGTTCAACCTGGTGTGGGATCGCGGGACGCTGTTCGGCCTGCAGACCGGCGGACGCACGGAGTCGATTCTGATGTCGATGCCGCCGCTGGTGCGCTGGGAGTACAGCTACGAGCCAAAAGAAGGCAGCCCGGAGGCTGCCTTGAGTGAGTTCCTTAAAGTACGCGACTGGATTTAACTGCCGGATGGCGCTGCGCTTATCCGGCCTACTCAATCCCCAGGTCGGGTAAGCACACGCGCCCTTACAGCGGCTGCGTCTGCGCCTCAACCACCGCCAGCGCCACCATGTTCACGATACGACGCACGGAGGCAATCGGCGTTAACACGTGCACCGGTTTTGCCACGCCCATCAGCACCGGTCCTACGGTCACCCCTTCAGAGCTGGAGACGCGCAGCAGGTTGTAGCTGATACGCGCCGCTTCCACGTTCGGCATAATCAGGATGTTCGCCGATCCCTTCAGCGGGCTGTCCGGCATACGTTCGTTGCGGATGCTCTCCACCAGCGCGGCATCACCATGCATTTCCCCGTCAATCATCAGCTCCGGCGCACGCTCGCGCACCAGTTCCAGAGTCTGGCGCATTTTGCACGCCGCCGCGGATTTGGACGAACCAAAGTTTGAGTGCGACAGCAGCGCCACCTTAGGCTCGATACCAAAGCGACGCACGGTCTCGGCGGCCATCACGGTGATCTCCGCCAGCTCGTCCGGGGTTGGATCGTCGTTCACGTAGGTATCGGCAATAAAGGTGTTGCCGCTCGGCAGCAGCAGCGCGTTCATCGCCCCGGCGGTGTGCACGCCGTCGCGATAGCCGAAGATCTCCTGCACCACGCTGAAATGCTCGTGGTAATCGCCGATGGTGCCGCAGATCAGCGCATCCGCCTCGCCGCGATGGACCATGATCGCGCCGATGACCGTAGTATTGCTGATCACCGCCCGCTGCGCCTGCTCCTGGGTGATCCCGCGACGCTTCATGATCGCGTAATATTCGTTCCAGTACTCCTTGAAGCGCGGATCGGATTCGTTGTTAACGATCTCAAAGTCGACGCCCGGCTTAATTTGCAGGCCCAGCTTCTGAATGCGCATCTCGATCACGCTCGGACGACCAATCAGGATCGGCTTCGCCAGCCCTAAGGTGATCAGCTCCTGCGTGGCGTGCAGCACGCGCGCCTCTTCCCCTTCCGCCAGCACCACGCGCTTCGCGTCTGCGCGAGCCTGAGAGAAGATCGGCTTCATAAACAGGTTAGTTTTGTAGACGAACTCGGTGAGCTTATCGACGTACGCGTCGAAATCCTGAATCGGACGCGTCGCCACGCCGGAGTCCATCGCCGCTTTGGCAACGGCTGGCGCAATTTTGACAATCAGACGCGGGTCGAACGGTTTTGGAATGATGTAGTCCGGGCCAAAGCTCAGATCCTGATCCCCGTACGCGGAGGCGACCACTTCGCTCTGCTCAGCGTGCGCCAGCTCGGCGATGGCGTGAACGGCGGCAAGCTTCATCTCTTCGTTGATCGCCGTCGCGCCAACGTCCAGCGCCCCGCGGAAGATGAACGGGAAGCAGAGCACGTTGTTCACCTGGTTCGGGTAGTCCGAACGGCCGGTACAGATAATGGCGTCTTCACGCACCGCTTTCGCCAGCGGCGGCAGGATTTCCGGTTCCGGGTTCGCCAGCGCCAGGATCATCGGCGCGCGCGCCATTTTCTGCACCATTTCCTGGGTCAGCACTTTCGGGCCTGAACAGCCGAGGAAGATATCCGCGCCGTCAATCACGTCCTCAAGCGTGCGCTTGCCGTCATCTTCCACGGCATACGCCGCTTTGGTTTCCGCCATGTTCGGCTCGCGGTCTTTGTAGATAACACCCTTAGAGTCGCAGACCACGATGTTGTGTTTCTGCATCCCCAGCGCCACCAGCAGGTTCATACAGGCGATGGCCGCCGCGCCCGCGCCGGAGACCACCATGCGCACGTCGGAGAGATTTTTCTCCACCACGCGCAGGCCGTTGAGAATGGCAGCGGTGCTGATAATCGCCGTGCCGTGCTGGTCGTCATGGAACACGGGAATGTTCATACGCTCGCGCAACTTCTGCTCGATATAGAAACATTCCGGCGCTTTGATGTCTTCCAGGTTGATCCCGCCGAAGGTCGGCTCCAGCGCGGCCACCACGTTGATGAACTTATCGGGATCGAGTTCGTCCACTTCGATATCGAACACGTCGATACCGGCAAATTTCTTAAACAGAACGCCCTTCCCTTCCATCACCGGTTTACCGGCTAGGGCACCAATGTTGCCCAGGCCCAGCACCGCCGTACCGTTAGAGATAACGGCGACAAGGTTGCCGCGCGCGGTGTATTTGTAGGCCGCCAGCGGATCTTTTTCGATCTCCAGACATGGCGCAGCCACGCCCGGCGAGTAGGCCAGCGCCAGATCGCGCTGGGTCGCCAGCGGCTTGGTTGGGGAGACCTGAATTTTACCGGGGACAGGGAACTCGTGAAAATCGAGGGCACTCTGTTTTAACTGATCGTCCATCTTGTTATTCCTTTTACGTATCGGTCAGATAGTATCGCCGCTGAGCAGCGCATAAACTTTGAAGGCTGCCAAACTCTCACCATCACACATTAAAAATTGTTATCAATTTATAACAGCCATGTTACCCGTCTCAAAAGCAATGCCTGCCCCGTCTGCTATGCTTTTTTGTTAAGTCCATCATGATTTTCTCAGAAGTGTGAACTAACGCACTCATCTAACTCTTTTATTTCCAAGGAGTAATTATTTATGAACCAGCTAGACGGCATCAAACAATTCACCACCGTGGTTGCGGACAGCGGCGATATCGAGTCGATTCGCCACTATCAGCCAGAGGACGCGACCACCAACCCTTCGCTGCTTCTGAAAGCGGCGGGGCTTGCCCATTTTAGCCATCTGATTGACGACGCGATTGCCTACGGTAAACAGCGCGGGAAAACGCAGGAGCAGCAGGTTGCTGAAGCCAGCGACAAGCTGGCGGTTAATTTTGGTGCGGAAATTCTGAAAAGCATTCCGGGGCGCGTGTCGACCGAAGTAGATGCCCGCCTCTCATTCGATCAGGAAAAGAGTATTAACAAAGCGCGCCGCCTGGTGGAGCTCTACCAGGAACAGGGGATCGATAAGTCACGCATTCTGATCAAGCTCGCGTCCACATGGGAAGGCATCCGCGCGGCAGAGGTTCTGGAAAAAGAGGGGATCCACTGCAACCTGACGCTGCTGTTCTCCTTTGCCCAGGCGCGCGCCTGTGCCGAAGCGGGCGTGTTCCTGATCTCGCCGTTTGTCGGGCGCATCTACGACTGGTATCAGGCGAAACAGCCGATGGACCCGTACGTGGTAGAGGAAGACCCTGGCGTGAAGTCGGTGCGTAATATCTACGACTATTACAAGCAACACCGCTACGAGACCATTGTGATGGGGGCCAGCTTCCGCCGCACCGAGCAGATCCTGGCGCTCGCAGGGTGTGACCGTCTGACCATCTCCCCTGACCTGCTGAAAAAGCTGCAGGAGAGCGACGAAACGGTGATCCGCAAGCTGGTGCCGACCTCTACCGTACTGCCAAAACCGAAAGCCATGACCGAAGCGGAGTTCCGCTGGGAGCATAATCAGGACCCTATGGCCGTGGAAAAACTGGCGGACGGCATCCGCCAGTTCGCCGTCGACCAGCGCAAACTCGAAGATCTTCTCGCCGCCAAACTTTAACCTTGCCACGGAGTGAACTATGTCCCGTAAAGAGCTCGCCAACGCCATTCGCGCCCTCAGCATGGATGCCGTACAAAAAGCCAATTCCGGCCACCCTGGCGCCCCGATGGGGATGGCCGATATTGCCGAAGTGCTGTGGAACGACTTCCTGAAGCACAACCCCACTGACCCAACCTGGTACGACCGCGACCGTTTTATTCTCTCCAACGGCCACGCCTCGATGCTGCTCTACAGCCTGCTGCACCTTTCCGGCTACGACCTGCCGCTTGAGGAGTTAAAAAACTTCCGCCAGCTGCACTCCAAAACGCCGGGCCACCCGGAGATCGGCTATACGCCGGGCGTGGAAACGACCACCGGCCCGCTGGGCCAGGGGCTGGCGAATGCCGTCGGCCTGGCAATTGCCGAGCGTACGCTGGCCGCGCAGTTCAACCAGCCCGACCACGAGATTGTCGATCACTACACCTACGTGTTTATGGGCGACGGCTGCCTGATGGAAGGGATCTCCCACGAGGTCTGCTCGCTGGCGGGCACGCTGGGGCTCGGCAAGCTGATTGGCTTCTATGACCACAACGGCATCTCCATCGACGGCGAAACCGAGGGCTGGTTTACCGACGACACGGCAAAACGCTTCGAGGCCTATCACTGGCACGTGGTGCACGAGATTGACGGCCACGATCCGGAAGCGGTAAAAAAAGCGATTCAGGAAGCGCAGAGCGTGAAGGACAAACCGTCCCTGATTATCTGCCGTACCACCATTGGCTTCGGCTCGCCGAACAAAGCGGGCAAAGAAGAGGCGCACGGCGCGGCGCTGGGCGAAGAGGAAGTGGCGCTGACCCGCCAGAAACTGGGCTGGAAATATCCGCCGTTTGAGATCCCGAAAGAGATCTACAGAGCATGGGACGCGCGCGAAGCGGGTGAAAAAGCGCAGCAGGCCTGGAACGAAAAATTTGCCGCCTACAAAAAAGCGCACCCGGAGCTGGCCGCCGAGTTTTCCCGCCGCATGAGCGGTGGCCTGCCGGAAGACTGGGACGATAAAACCCAGGCGCTGATAGAAAATCTGCATTCCAACCCGGCGAAAATCGCTACCCGTAAGGCATCGCAAAACACCCTGAACGCGATTGGCCCTCTCCTGCCTGAGCTGCTCGGCGGCTCGGCGGATCTGGCGCCAAGCAACCTGACCATCTGGTCAGGCTCTAAATCCCTGAAGGAAGACATTGCCGGGAACTACATCCACTACGGCGTGCGCGAGTTCGGGATGACCGCGATTGCTAACGGCATCGCCCATCACGGCGGCTTCATACCCTACACCGCCACCTTCCTGATGTTCGTCGAGTACGCCCGAAACGCGGCGCGTATGGCGGCGCTGATGAAGGCCCGGCAGATCATGGTCTACACCCACGACTCCATCGGGCTGGGGGAAGATGGCCCAACGCACCAGGCGGTAGAGCAGCTGGCAAGCCTGCGCCTGACGCCAAACTTCAGCACCTGGCGTCCGTGCGATCAGGTCGAAGCCGCGGTGGGCTGGAAGCTGGCCGTTGAGCGTCATAACGGACCTACGGCGCTGATCCTGTCGCGCCAGAACCTGGCGCAGATCGAGCGCACGCCGGAGCAGGTAAAAAACATCGCCCGCGGCGGCTATATTCTCAAGGACAGCGGCGGTAAGCCGGACGTGATCCTGATTGCCACCGGTTCCGAGGTGGAAATCACGGTGAAAGCGGCGGAGAAGCTGATCGCCGAAGGTCACGCGGTGCGCGTGGTATCTCTGCCTTCAACGGATATTTTTGACGCCCAGGACGAGGCGTATCGGGAATCGGTGCTGCCTTCCAGCGTTGCGGCGCGCGTGGCGGTGGAAGCGGGTATTGCCGACTACTGGTATAAGTACGTGGGGCTGAAAGGGGCAATTGTGGGCATGCGGGGTTACGGTGAATCCGCTCCTGCCGACAAACTGTTCCCGTATTTCGGCTTTACCGTTGAGAACGTGGTGGAGAAAGCGCTGAGCGTGTTGTAGTGCGACAGCGCTATCCGGCAAAACTAGCGAGTGATCCACAGCGTGGGCCAGGCGTCTGGCCCATTCCAGCTATCGCAGCTTGGCTCTTCCGCATAGCGCACCAGGCGGAAGCGCTGGCCGTCAAAACGCCAGCGCGTCTGGATCCCGCAGTCTCCAATACCGCGTCCCAGCGCCAGCGTCGTCAGCTCGCGCGTTTTCTCATCGAAGCGGGCGTTCATCAGCTCCATGTCGCTGCTCTGGCTGGAGGGGGTGAACGGCAGACGTAACCTGACGCTACGGGCGGCGAACGGTTTTTTACGTGAGACCTGCCACGCCAGATCGACCGTGTTATAGGCCCCCGCTTCACAGCTGACAATCAACAGCGCTTTGTCATCCGTTAATGCAGTGACGCGTACTTCACGACGGTTAGGATCCAGCGAGCACTGGCTATTGTTCATCCGCCACGTCCCATAATCCAGCAGATCGTTCAGCTCGCTATGCGTCAGCGGCGTCGGCGTCGGGTTCACCACGGCCACCTTTTTTAATGCCGGTGCAGGAGGCACGCTCAGCGGCGGGCTATCTCCTTTTTTAATCCATGCCGTTTCGCTGCCAACGCGCTTCTGCTGGGCGTCGATAAACAGCAGCGCCGCCTTCAGACCGACCAGCGAGATCGTCTGCTTCCCCCCGCGCAGGGTCAGCGCCTGCCCTTCCTGAATGGTTTTCAGAAACGTGGTGATGGTACCCGCATCGTCAGTTTTGAGATGCCAGGGGGTTAACTGCCAGTGCTGCGAATTGAGCTTTAACGGAACGTTGTCGAGCAGCAGGCGCGGGGCAATGTCAGGCTCTTTAACCGGCGGGGCCGAAAGCCCGCCGAGATCGATGCGCAGGCTGGCGTCCGTTTTCGCGCCTGCGCTACGGCTCAGCGTCATGACCAGACCGCGATGCTCGCCGGTATTCCGGGCAACACAAAAATTCTGGTTATTGCAGGTAACCTGCCAGTCTGAAAAAGACTGCTGCGCGGGCGCAGCCCACACCAGAGGTGCGGGTAGCACGCAGAAAAAGAAGAAAAGCAAAACGCAGTAGCGCATGAATGGCACAGCCCCGGAAACGAAAAGGTCAATCTGGGGCGTATCTTCGTGCCCAGGGCGGGCGGGCTCAATCGGATTTATCGGATAGATTTATCTGAAATACACCTTATCACGACATCGGTTTAGGGTTCATTACGCCGCTGGTTTGCAGATACTGTAACAGGATCACCGCTTTACCGTCGCGGATCTCGCCGCTTTTCACCATCTCAACGGCCTGGGTGAAAGGCATTTCCAGCACTTCAATGTCTTCATCCTCCACGCCGCCGCCGCGATGCGTGCGCTGGGCATCGGTGTATTCCGCAATGAAGAAATGGACCAGCTCGGTCACCCCGCCAGGGGACATGAAAAGCTCAAAGACTTTTTGCACCTCGCCCACTTCAAAACCGGTCTCCTCAACGGCCTCCTTGCGGATGCAGACTTCCGGCTCATCGTCATCAAGCAGGCCGGCGCAGGTTTCAATCAGGCGCCCGTCCGCATTGCCGTTGACCCAGGTCGCGACCCGAAACTGGCGAATCAGCACTACGCTTTGCTTTTCACGGTTATACAGCAGAATGGTTGCGCCATTGCCCCGGTCGTAGACTTCGCGTTTGTGGCGAATCACGTCACCGTTCTTACGGGTTAAATCGTAAGTGATGTTACGCAGGACAAAGTAATTTTCAGAAAGGATTTTGTCTTTGATAACGGTAATGTTCAGGGACATACGGGCTCCACGGCTAAATGAGTCTGTTTATACTACCCCGTGAAGCCCGCTTTGTCGTCCGTCGGCTCAGGCGGCGCGTTACTTCTCGCCAGATTTCAGGTTAATGCCCAAAGCGGCTTTTGGATCAATAACCTTATCTTTAGTATGAATAAGCTATTTGCTCGCCACCGCGTTATCAGGCAATGTACAACTGCCCATGACCTGTGGCTGAGCCATTTTATGCAGAGATCCGTTCCGTGACCGTTAAACGCCCCGTTTCCGGAAGCCTTGCCTGGGCTTTCTTTTCGATCATTGCCCTGTCCGTGCTGACCAGCACCGTCGCGCTGCTGACGCTTGCCAGCAGCCAGCGTGACGCCGAAGCTATCAACATTGCGGGATCGCTGCGCATGCAGAGCTACCGCCTCGGCTACGAGATGCAGCGCAACAGCCCCTCCCTTATGGCGCATCGTGAGAACTGGCAGCGAACGTTAAGCGCGCCTTCCCTGGAGAAGCTGAACCGCTGGTACGTCCCGGACAACGTCAAGGCGCGCTATCAGCAGCTGCATGTGGCCTGGCTGGACATGGACAAGCACATCGCCCGCGGCGACAGCGCATGGTATGACGCTCACATTGAGGATTTTGTCGGCCGTATTGATGCCTTTGTGCTCGCCCTCCAGCACTACACCGAAAATAAAATCCAGACGGTGACGCTCCTCTCTCTGGCTGGCGCGCTCGGGATCCTGCTGCTGACGCTGTTTACCCTGCGGCGCATCCGTCGCCAGGTGGTGTTGCCGCTGAACAACCTGGTGGCCGCCAGCGAACGCATTGAGCGAGGGGAATTTACCACCCCGGCGCCGGACACCGCGCTCCCCAACGAGCTGGGCCAGCTCTCCCGCGCCTTCAACCATATGTCGGGCGAGCTACATACTCTCTATCGGTCGCTCGAAGCCTCCGTCGCGGAAAAGACGCGGCATTTGCATGAAGCCCACCAGCAGCTCGACATGCTGTTCAAATGCTCCCAGGCGCTGAATACCGGGCAGATAGACAGCCTGTGCTTCCGGCATATTTTGCAGATTGTGCATGAATACACGCAGATGAATTACCTGGAGCTACGCACCAGCGACGACTGGCGGCTGTGTGAAGGAACAGAGGTGAGCGGCATTTCTCTGCAAACCCTGCCGGTGCTGATGCAGGATACCCTCTACGGCGAGCTGCGCTGGCAAAGCGAGACGGGCAGCGTTCCTCTTCCGCTGATGAGAAGCGTGGCGACCATGCTCGGGCGTGGGCTGTACTTTAACCAGGCGCAGAAGCATTACCAGCAGCTGCTGCTGATGGAGGAGCGCGCCACCATCGCCCGCGAGCTGCATGATTCGCTGGCGCAGGTACTCTCCTATTTGCGGATCCAGCTCACGCTGCTTAAACACGCCGTGCCGGCGGAAAATGCCTCCGCGCAGACGATCATCACCGACTTCTCCCGCGAGCTGAACAACGCCTGGCAGCAGCTGCGCGAGCTGCTGACCACCTTCCGCCTGACGCTAAACCATGCGAATTTACCCGCGGCGCTGCAGGAGTCTCTCGATGCCCTGCAGAGCCAGACGCAGGCGAAGCTGCACCTCGACTGCCGCCTCTCCACCCTGGCGCTTGACGCGCAGAAGCAAGTGCATTTGCTGCAGATCGTGCGGGAGGCCGTCCTGAATGCAATTAAGCACGCGCAGGCCAGCGAGATCACCGTCAGTTGCGTGACCGCCGTGGACGGCACGCACAGCGTCAGCATTCGCGACAACGGCATCGGGATTGGCGAGGCCAGCGAGCCGCCGGGACACTACGGGCTGAACATTATGCGAGAACGCGCGCAACGGCTCGGCGGAATGCTGCACTTCTCGCAGCCGCAAAACGGCGGCACGCAGGTCAGCGTGACGTTCCCCGCACCCGCGCCGTTAACAGGTAAATAACGGTAAAGGGTGAAGCGCCGGGAAAAGCGCATGATAATTTACATTATCTCCTTTATTTCTCCACGTTTGGCCTGGGCCTTACCGCTAAAGTGATGCGGGCAATAAACAATAATGACGTGCAGCAAAACGAGGTCACACTTTCATGGCGAATTTTTTCATCGATCGCCCCATTTTTGCCTGGGTGCTTGCCATCCTGTTGTGTCTGACAGGTGTCCTGGCGATTACTTCTCTTCCCGTTGAGCAATATCCCGATCTGGCACCGCCGAACGTGCGTGTCACAGCAAACTACCCCGGCGCGTCCGCACAAACGCTGGAAAATACCGTGACGCAGGTTATCGAGCAGAACATGACGGGTCTGGATAATCTGATGTACATGTCCTCCCAAAGCAGCGCCACGGGACAGGCTACGGTTACCCTGAGCTTTGAGGCGGGCACCGACCCGGACGAAGCGGTGCAGCAGGTACAAAACCAGCTGCAGTCGGCCATGCGTAAACTGCCCCAGGCCGTGCAGAACCAGGGCGTCACCGTGCGTAAAACCGGTGATACCAACATTCTGACCATCGCGTTTGTCTCCACCGATGGCTCAATGGATAAACAGGACATTGCGGACTACGTCGCCAGTAATATTCAGGACCCGCTCAGCCGTATTAACGGCGTGGGGGATATCGACGCCTATGGCTCACAGTACTCGATGCGTATCTGGCTCGATCCCAACAAGCTGAACAGCTATCAGATGACGGCGACCGACGTGACGGACGCCATCAAAGCACAGAACGCCCAAATTGCCGTGGGGCAACTGGGAGGCACGCCTTCCGTCGATAAACAGGCCCTGAACGCCACCATTAATTCGCAATCTCTGCTTCAGACCCCGGACCAGTTCCGCAACATCACCCTGCGCGTGAATCAGGATGGTTCAGAAGTGCGTCTGGGCGACGTTGCTAAGGTGGAAATGGGTGCGGAGAAATACGATTACCTGAGCCGCTTTAACGGCAACCCGGCCTCTGGACTGGGAATTAAGCTGGCCTCCGGCGCAAACGAAATGGCGACGGCGAAGCTGGTATTGGACCGTCTGGATGAGCTGTCGCAGTATTTCCCGCACGGGCTGGAGTACAAGGTCGCCTATGAAACCACCTCCTTCGTTAAAGCCTCGATTGAGGACGTAGTCAAAACCCTGCTGGAAGCGATCGCCCTGGTGTTCCTGGTCATGTACCTGTTCCTGCAAAACTTCCGCGCAACGCTGATCCCCACCATTGCCGTCCCGGTGGTGCTGCTGGGCACCTTTGCGGTGCTTTACGCGTTCGGCTACAGCATCAACACCCTGACGATGTTTGCCATGGTGCTGGCGATTGGCCTGCTGGTGGACGATGCTATCGTGGTGGTCGAAAACGTCGAGCGCATCATGAGCGAAGAGGGGCTTTCCCCGCGTCAGGCGACGCGTAAATCGATGGGACAAATTCAGGGGGCGTTGGTCGGTATCGCGATGGTGCTGTCGGCGGTCTTTATCCCGATGGCCTTCTTTGGCGGTACAACCGGGGCGATTTACCGTCAGTTCTCAATCACCATCGTCTCGGCGATGGTGCTCTCCGTACTGGTGGCGCTGATCCTCACTCCCGCGCTCTGCGCCACCCTCCTTAAGCCGCTGCACAAAGGGGAACATCACGGCCAGAAAGGGTTCTTCGGCTGGTTTAACCGCATGTTCAACCGCAACGCCGAGCGGTATGAATCTGCCGTCGGCAAAGTGCTACACCGCAGCCTGCGCTGGATGATGATTTACGTTGTGCTGCTGGGCGGCATGGTGTGGCTGTTCCTGCATCTTCCCACCTCGTTCCTGCCGCAGGAAGACCGGGGGATGTTCATCACCTCGGTGCAGCTCCCGAGCGGATCCACCCAGCAGCAGACGCTGAAGGTGGTTCAGAACGTTGAGCAGTACTTCTTCACCAAAGAGAAAAATAACGTTGTTTCGGTCTTCTCTACCGTCGGCTCCGGCCCGGGCGGGAACGGGCAGAACGTCGCCCGCATGTTTGTCCGCCTGAAAGACTGGGACGAACGCGATGCCAGAACGGGAACCTCGTTCGCCATCATTGAACGCGCAACCAAAGCGTTTGCCCGTATTAAAGAGGCGCGCGTCTTTGCCAGCAGCCCGCCCGCGATTAGCGGCCTGGGCAGTTCCGCCGGGTTTGATATGGAGCTACAGGATCACGCCGGCGCGGGCCACTCGGCCCTGATGGCCGCACGCGATAAGCTGCTAGAACTAGCAGGGAAAGATCCCGACCTGACCCGCGTTCGCCACAACGGTCTTGACGACAGCCCGCAGCTTCAGGTGGATATCGACCAGCGTAAGGCGCAGGCGCTGGGCGTGTCGATCGACGATATCAACGACACCCTGCAAACCGCATGGGGCTCAAGCTACGTAAATGACTTTATGGATCGCGGCCGCGTGAAAAAAGTGTATGTCCAGGCAGCCGCGCCGTTCCGCATGTTGCCGGATGATATTAACCGCTGGTTTGTACGCAATAATTCTGGCGGAATGGTGCCCTTCTCGGCCTTTGCCACCTCGCGCTGGGAGAGCGGTTCGCCGCGTCTGGAGCGCTATAACGGCTATTCCGCGGTTGAGATCGTCGGGGAAGCCGCGCCGGGCGTCAGCACCGGTACCGCCATGGACACCATGGAAAAACTGGTGCAGCAGTTGCCTGCCGGTTTTGGTCTGGAATGGACGGCCATGTCTTACCAGGAACGCCTCTCCGGAGCGCAGGCCCCTGCCCTCTATGCGCTTTCTTTGCTGGTGGTCTTCCTCTGCCTTGCCGCGCTGTATGAGAGCTGGTCGGTTCCGTTCTCAGTCATGCTGGTGGTGCCGCTTGGGGTTATCGGTGCGCTGCTGGCGACCTGGATGCGCGGCCTGGAGAACGACGTTTACTTCCAGGTGGGGCTACTTACGGTGATCGGCTTGTCGGCGAAAAACGCCATTCTGATCGTTGAGTTTGCCAACGAGATGAATGCCAAAGGCCACGAGTTGATGGCCGCCACGCTGCACGCCTGCCGCCAGCGCCTACGTCCGATCCTGATGACCTCACTGGCGTTTATTTTTGGCGTACTGCCGATGGCAACCAGCACGGGTGCAGGCTCAAGCAGCCAGCATGCGGTGGGTACCGGCGTCATGGGGGGGATGATTTCGGCCACCATCCTGGCGATTTATTTTGTGCCGCTGTTCTTTGTGCTGGTGCGTCGTCGCTTCCCGCTCCGGGAGCGACAGGAATAATCCGCAGTCATAAAAAAGGCGGCTTAATCGGCCGCCTTTTTATTGTGTGATTAATTCACACTATGGTTATTTTACTTATTTTAGTGCTCTTGCAATTCTTACTGAATGTCATTTACGAAGCATGCCTTCGATAAAATCTTTCCAGTTCCCCAGTTCACGTTCAATCATAACAACCTCTCTTATTATTATGCGCATTCTACGAAAACGTATCATCATTGTGAAGACTGTTTAACCAATCGCTGTGATTGTACCCCGCCACCGTTGGGGATTTATGATAAATATGAACGGAGGAGTTTAAATTTTGTGTGACGGCCAGCAATATTTTGAAATAACCCTACGAACGGGTGAGTTTTATTTTAGGCGCTGAGTTTATTCAGAATTTAAACACGGTGGACATCTATGCTTAAATGGTGAAAGTATATTCAGCGTACAAGTGTGAGTTGAATTAAGAAGAAGTGTAAATCCAGAGCATTCCTGAGTGTGTTATATTCCACTTAAAGATATATCTTCGAATTTACTGAACGTTTAATCGCCATAAGAGCAAAAGGATTCAACATGGTTGTGATGTACGGCATTAAAAATTGCGACACCATCAAAAAAGCACGCCGCTGGCTGGAAACTAATAACGTCGAGTACCGCTTCCACGATTATCGTGCCGACGGGCTTGATGCAGAATTTCTGCATACCGCCATTAACGAACTGGGATGGGAAGCGCTGCTGAACACCCGCGGCACCACCTGGCGTAAGCTGGACGAATCCGTGCGCGCCAGCATCAAAGACGCCGACAGCGCGGCAAAGTTGATGCTCGACATGCCGGCAATTATCAAACGCCCATTGCTCTGCAAGCCAGGTCAGCCTATGCTGCTGGGTTTCAGTGAAACCCTTTATTCTGACTTTTTCGTAGAGGTGTAGTGTATGTCATGCCCGGTCATTGAGCTGACTCAACAGCTTATTCGCCGTCCCTCCCTTAGCCCGGACGACGCAGGTTGTCAGGCATTAATGATTGAGCGCCTGCGCGCCATCGGTTTTACCGTTGAGCGCATGGATTTTGGCGACACCCAGAACTTCTGGGCGTGGCGCGGCCAGGGCGAAACGCTGGCCTTTGCCGGGCACACTGACGTCGTTCCCGCGGGTGACGCCGATCGCTGGATTAATCCGCCGTTTGAGCCGACCATCCGCGATGGCATGCTCTTCGGCCGCGGCGCGGCAGACATGAAAGGTTCGCTGGCGGCAATGGTTGTGGCGGCAGAGCGCTTTGTGGCTCAGCATCCGAACCACAAAAACCGTCTCGCGTTCTTGATCACCTCCGATGAAGAAGCCAGCGCCCATAACGGTACCGTGAAGGTCGTTGAGGCGCTGATGGCGCGCAATGAACGTCTTGACTACTGTCTGGTCGGCGAGCCGTCCAGTACCGAAGTGGTGGGTGATGTCGTCAAAAATGGTCGCCGCGGCTCGCTGACCTGTAACCTGACCATACATGGGGTTCAGGGGCATGTGGCCTACCCGCATCTGGCCGATAACCCGGTCCACCGTGCCGCGCCAATGCTGAACGAACTGGTAGGCATCGAGTGGGATAAAGGCAACGAGTTCTTCCCGCCGACCAGCATGCAGATCGCCAACGTCAAGGCCGGAACCGGCAGCAACAACGTCATCCCGGGAGATTTCTTCGTCCAGTTCAACTTTCGCTTCAGTACCGAACTGACCGACGAGACGATCAAAGCGCGCGTTGTCGCTCTGCTGGAAAAATACAACCTGCGCTACACCGTTGACTGGTGGCTCTCCGGCCAGCCGTTCCTGACGCAGCGCGGCAAGCTGGTGGATGCGGTGGTGAACGCCATTGAGCACTATAATGAAATTAAGCCGCAGCTGCTGACGACGGGCGGCACCTCAGACGGACGCTTTATCGCCCGCATGGGTGCACAGGTTGTCGAACTGGGTCCGGTTAACGCGACGATTCACAAAATCAATGAGTGTGTGAACGCAGCCGATTTACAACTGCTGGCCCGCATGTATCAACGTATTATGGAGCAACTCGTCGCCTGACGAGCGCTCAGAGAGGAATAGCGAATGGATTGGCTTGCAAAGTACTGGTGGATTCTGGTGCTGGTGTTTCTGGTCGGCGTACTGCTGAACGTGATTAAAGACCTTAAGCGTGTTGACCACAAAAAGTTTCTCGCGAATAAGCCGGATCTCCCGCCGCACCGTGATTTTAACGACAAGTGGGACGATGACGACGACTGGCCGAAGAAAGACCAGAAGAAGTAATCGGTCTGTATCCCCTCTCCTGTGGAGAGGGGATAACCTCACATAAATTCAACAATATCATCATCATTCGGCTTACCGCCGCTGAGCGCTTCATCAAAGTAGTGCTTCGGCACGGTATAGCGCAGATGGTCGAGCGCAAACTGCATGCTGCGATCGTCGATCGCGTGGCCCAGATCGTCAACAATATCCAGCGTCACATCCCCGCCCTCGCGCACCAGCGCTTCCTGGGCAGCTACCGCATGCGAAAGCTCAATCACCCGATCTTCACCACCGTGAATGAGATGGATGGTGGTCTGCGTGGTCGCGCTTGTCGGTAGCGTTGCATAACGCCCGTTAAAGGCGATGACGCGTGAAGCCAGACCGGGCTGCGCTTTTACGCTTTCCAGCGACATGATTGACCCCTGCGAGAAGCCAATCAGCGCCGTTGCGTCAGCGCCTACGCCGCTCTGCTGCTGCCAGTAGCGCACGATGTCGATAAACGTGGGCATGATCGCATCAATGCGCGCCTGACGGTTCTCCTCCGTCACTCCCTGAACCGGGAACCACTGCCGTCCGTCTGGACCGCACGGCTCCACGCCGCCGATGCTGACGATCAATGCTTCCGGAAAAACGGGCGCAAACCAGCGGCCAATCTGTCCCATATTGACGGCATTATCGCCCACGCCATGAAACAGGAGCAGTAACTGTTTAGCCGGTTTGTCAGGGCTTTGAACAACAAAATGGTCGTGTTTCATGGCGGTCTCCTTAATTGATGAGCAGGATTTTACGCCTCTGCGGGGTAATGACCATGCCACTTTACTGAAGAAGTCATTGAAAAAATTGCCATTGCAAAATGTCGGCTTTCACCTGCTGGCAGCGGGAATAATCAAGGCTCTCAAGCGCTTGCGCGGTTTCACTCCGCAGTTTAGCCAGCAGCGCTTTTCGCCCCATCTCCTCCGTCTTACCCTCTATTTTCCCGCGCAGCGCCGGGAGCGGCATGTCTGTGGCTAACACCAGCCGCGTCAGGGCAGCAACCGAGGTTGAAAATGCCCGGTGCGCAAAAGCAAACCCCGCCAGCTCCAGCCAGTCGTCACTATTAAGGGTAGCTTCCCAGGCATCGGTCACCGGGATCTTTTCGCCGTTCCAGGCCGAAAGAACGCGCATATCGCGACACAGGCGCTGGTGCTCCTGCGCGCACAGGCGGTGCCCGGCCTCGCTCAGCGCGAGTAAGGCCATCGCCGTGTAGCACCCGCTGCTGGCTTCCCGATGGCTGCCCATGCGCACCAGCACAAACCCGCACTGCCGCCAGAAACGCCACAGCTCGTCGGTATAGCCAAAGCTTACCGAGAGATAATCTTCACCGCTGACGCTGCGAATAAGCCGCTGGCCGATGCCTTCCCGTTGACGGTGGGGATGCACCGCAATGCGGCTAATCCGCCGCCCCTTCAGCGTCGCCGCGAGAGGCGACCCGCCGTGCGCCGCCAGTGACTGCGCCACAAGGTTCCCGCGAGGACGACGAAAGCCCGCCCACACCGCGCGGCTCAGATCGGAGGGCAATCCCCCCTCTTCCACCAGCCAGAGCGCGCCCGCCATATCCGCACCCGCGTGTGCAACCGCAAAGTGCTGGCCGGGGGCATCCATCATCCGGCGTAAATCGAGCGGGGACGTCCGGTAGTGCGCGGCACACAGCAGTTCATACACGCTTGCCACGCGCGCCGGGTCGCTCTCCCACATCTGCGGCTCTAGCGACCGTAAACGCACGTCACCTTCCGGTTTGCGTTCGATAAGCGCGTCGTCAAACAGCAGCGTATTCGCCACTATCCGCTCAAGCGGACACCCGGCCGCCCAGCGAATGGGGGTGGTTAAGGTATAGCGCCGCAGCCCGCTGAACCGGGCGCAGAACTTAAGCAGAAACCCCCTGCCCGTGCCTTCATAACCCTGGACCGTGGTGGTCAGCAACACGCGGGGAAAGCGCGACACCAGCTTGTCCAGCAGCGGGCCGGGGATGGCTGCGGCTTCATCAACAATCAGCCAGTCGGCTTCTGTCGTGGAGGCCAGCAGCGCATCCGGGGCCATAAAGTGAAAACGCTCGCCAGCGAAGCGCGCAATGACATCCGTTGCCCCTTTGGCCGGTGCAGTGACCACCGCACTCCCCTGAATGCTGTTGAGCAGCATCCCCGCCAGGGCTGACTTTCCGCGCCCCCGCGGCGCCGTCACGGCAGCGACGCCCGCAGGCATGGTCAGAAGCGCGTCGAGGATCTCCGCCTGCTCGCGCTGCGGCTCGCCGCTGGCTGGCTGCCAGGCGGGCGAATCCGGCGCAGCGGGAAGAGAGAGAGGACGATGCTGTTGCCAGACGATCGCATCCGCATCGGCGGCAAGGGTCCGGCAAAAATGGTGAACGAAGCGCGGGGTGGCGATGGGTTCCGCGCTGTCGCTCCAGCGCACGGAATCGCCGTCGGGCTTGTCGGCCCAGTCAGCGAGAGGCGGCACCAGCAGCACCAGCAGGCTTCCGGCGCGCAGCGTCCCGCTGAGTGCGGCAAAGGCTGAAACATCAAACCCGGCATGCGCGTCAAAAACGGCGTGCAGGTATTCGCGTCCCAGCAGCCCGCTAACGGCTTTTGAGGGATTCTCCTCCAGCCACAGCCAGTCTCCCGGCAAGGCATCACGCAGGCCAGCCGCCTGGCTCAACGTCCATTGTTCATCGCCAGTGAGCACCACCAGACGGCGGTGCCCGGTACGCTCAAGCTCGCGCGTCAGATGTTCAAACGACACCATCACATGGCTTTGCCGAAGGTATTACACTGGGCCGGATTGCCGCTGTCAAAGCCGCGCTTGAACCAGCTGTAGCGCTGCTGTGACGTACCGTGAGTGAAACTGTCCGGCACGACATGGCCCTGGCTCTGCTGCTGCAAACGGTCATCGCCGATGGCCTCAGCCGCGTTTAATGCCTCTTCAAGATCCCCGGATTCCAGCACGCCCTGCTGCTGCATGCTGTGGCCCCAGACGCCCGCGAAGCAGTCCGCCTGCAGTTCCATTTTGACGGAAAGGCGGTTCACTTCGGCCTGAGACGCGTTCTGCTGAAGCTGGCGCACTTTGGGCTCAATCCCCAGCAGCTTTTGCACGTGATGGCCGACTTCATGCGCGATAACGTAGCCCTGAGCAAAATCACCGTCAGCGCCAAGCTTGCGTTTCATGTCATCGTAAAAAGAGAGATCGATATAGACGGTGCCGTCTGCCGGGCAATAGAACGGCCCCATAACAGATTGCCCGGTACCGCATCCGGTGCGGGTTGCGCCCCGGTACATCACCAGCTTCGGCTGCTGGTAGGTGCGCCCCATCTTCTCGAACTGCTGACTCCAGGTGTCTTCAGTTGTGGCGAGAATAACGGAGGTAAATTTGGCCGCTTCATCTTCGTTCGGGCTGATGGAGTGCTGAGACTGTTGCTGCTGCAGCGGTTGACCGGTCATCAGACCGGTGAGGTCGACCCCGTAGTAACCTGCGACCAGCACCACAATCAGCAGGATGATACCGCCCTTGCCGCTGGGTAAGCGGAAGCCGGGCCCGCCCATTGAAGGACCGCCGCCACCATCACTGCGTCTGTCTTCTACATTGTCACTTTCACGACGCCCTTGCCAGCGCATAACCACCTCGAACTATTCCATTAATAATAGCTATGATCGTAGGCGGTTAACGGCAAGATTACCATAGGAAACAAAGGTAAGACGCCAAAGGATGCGAACATCCTTTGGCAACTGAGGAACTTAGTCGAGCTTAACGCCTAAACGGTGAGCTACCGCCTCGTACGCTTCAATCAGGCCACCCAGGCTCTGACGGAAACGGTCTTTGTCCATTTTATCCAGGGTTTCTTTATCCCACAGGCGGCTGCCGTCCGGGGAGAACTCGTCGCCAAGCACCACTTCACCTTTGAACAGACCAAACTCCAGCTTGAAGTCGACGAGGATCAGGCCCGCGTCATCAAACAGCTTTTTCAGCACGTCGTTGGCTTTGTAGGTCAGTTCCTGCATGCGCGCCAGGTTCTCTTTGCTCACCCAGCCGAAGGTTTCGCAGTAGGATTCGTTGACCATCGGGTCGTGCATGGCATCGTTTTTCAGGAACAGGTCGAACAGCGGTGGATTCAGCTCGATACCTTCTTCAATGCCCAGACGCTTCACCAGGGAGCCTGCCGCACGGTTACGAATCACGCACTCAACCGGAACCATATCCAGTTTTTTCACCAGACATTCCGTATCGGACAGCAACGCTTCCATCTGGGTCGGGATACCCGCTTCGGCCAGTTTGGTCATAATGAAGTGGTTGAACTTGTTGTTCACCATGCCTTTACGATCGAACTGCTCAATGCGGGCGCCATCCCCTGCTGACGTATCATTGCGGAACTCGAGCACCAACAGATCCGGGTTCTCCGTGCTGTATACGGTCTTCGCTTTGCCACGATACAACTCAGCTTGCTTCTGCATCTTCATTACTCCTGGTGTGATAATTTGCGTTCAAAACGGGGTATATTATGCCACGCACACGTTTGCGTAGCACGAAAATAAAAAGGGCGGGATTAACCCGCCCTCGTATTTATTTGCTGAATGCTGCCTGGAAGACAGCGACCAGCGCATCGTTCTGCGCCTGGGTCAGCGTGTGACCTTTTGGATCGATAAACTGCAGGCTGCTGCGGTTATCGAGATCACCTACCTGAATCTTGTAATCACCGGAGGCAAGCTGAGGATCTTTGGCGCCCAGCTCCTGCCACGCGCTGTCGGACAGCGGCTTATAGGTCGCCGTCATGCTGCCGGTTGAACGGGTGCTGTCGGTCACTTTCATGCCCACTTTTTCCAGCGTCGCTGGCAGGCGCTGCCAGGTCTGGTTAAACGGTGCACGCACCACCAGCATTGGCAGGCCGGTGTCATCCGCGCCGCTCTGAACGTCGTAAGTGACGCCGTTACGGTTCTGCGCGGCGTTGGCGGCATCGGTAGCAGTCTTATCCAGACCTGCGGCGATCACGTTCAGCATTTCAGTGCTGTAACGCTGCATAGAGGCGGCATCCGCAACCGGTTTACCCGCCTGCTCCAGGTTCAACAGCTTAACGTTAACTGCCTGCTGGTAACCCTGTGGTTTCACGGAGACCTGATAGCGTCCACGGTACTGCTGATCTTCATCAAGACGGTTCCACTCGATCCAGTCGGTGGTTAACGTCTGGCTGGCGTCATCGCGCTTATCAATGGTGTAATTCTTCGCCTGAATAACGCTGACGACCTGTGGCCACAGATTGCTTCCACGCGCGCTTTCAACCAGCAGAGACGCCGTATCACCGGTGAACTGGGTACGCGCCCCGCTTACCAGCGCCAGAGGCTGTGCTGGCGGACGAATATCAAGCGCTTTACCAACCAGGCCGCTGCCGTTGGTCACGGGAATATTATAATCGCCGTTTTGAATCGGCAGGATCATACCAGCCGGTGCATGAAGTTCAGCAAGCGGGGTCGCATCCAGATAGGATTCATCACCGCTCACCTGGCGCTTGTAGCGCGAGTCTGAACTACAGGCAGCGAGCAGCATAACAAGCGAAACACTCGCAACCTTCGCCAGGCGCGACTTCTGTACTGAATAAGCCATCAAATCTCCCTAAACTTTACAGCAAACCGGCATGCTTCAGCGCAGCCCTGACGATGTCGCGACCGTGGTCGGTAATCGGTGTCATTGGCAAACGCAGCGTATCGGATGCTACAAGCCCCAACTCCTTACACGCCCATTTCACTGGGATCGGATTGGGTTCGACAAATAATTTATTGTGCAACGGCATCAGACGCTGATTAATGACACGCGCTTCATTATAGTGACCGGCTTCGGCCAGTTTGCACATTTCAGCCATATCGCGCGCCGCAACGTTCGCCGTTACGGAGATCACGCCATGACCACCAAGCTGCATAAAGTCCAGCGAGGTCGCATCATCACCACTCAACAGGATAAAGTCGTCTGAAACCAGCTCTTTGATCTGATGAACGCGGCTTAAGTTCCCTGTCGCCTCTTTAATACCGATAATATTTTTTACTTCCGAGAGACGACCAACGGTTTCCGGCAGCATATCGCAGCCGGTACGGGACGGCACATTATACAGAATTTGTGGCAAGTCAGTATGTTCAGCGATGGCTTTGAAGTGCTGGAACAAACCTTCCTGAGTAGGACGGTTGTAGTAAGGGGTGACCGTCAGACAGCCTACGATGCCGCTGTCGTTAAAACGTTTGGTCAGGCTGATCGCTTCTGCGGTCGCATTAGCACCTGTCCCCGCAATGACCGGAATACGTCCGTCAGCCAGTTCCAGGGTCAGCATAACCACATCGCCGTGCTCTTCGTGGCTCAGCGTTGCAGATTCACCGGTAGTCCCTACCGAAACGATCGCCGAGGTTCCATTGGCGACATGGTAATCAATCAGCTTTTTCATGCTGGACCGGCAGACATTACCTTTTTCATCCATCGGTGTAACAAGCGCGACAATACTTCCCGTGAACATGAGCCATCCTCTGTGCGAACAAGAGCCTCAATGGTACGTTTGGAACTGTAATAAAAGCAAGCGACCTGAGGCCCTCTGGCGGTTGTATGCACGTTTTTTTTATGCTTTCCTTAGGAAGACTTAACCATGCAAAGGAAGAACAGGTTTGACAACCTCATCACAACATTACCTGGTTATCACCGCGCTGGGTGCCGACAGGCCGGGTATCGTGAACACCATCACCCGTCACGTGAGCAGCTGCGGCTGTAACATCGAAGACAGCCGCCTGGCGATGCTCGGCGAAGAGTTCACGTTTATCATGCTGCTGTCCGGAACATGGAATGCCATTACCCTTATTGAATCCACCCTGCCGCTGAAAGGCGCGGAGCTGGATTTGCTGATCGTCATGAAGCGCACCACCGCGCGCCCGCGTCCGGCCATGCCCGCGACCGTCTGGGTGCAGGTTGAAGTCCCTGATTCTCCGCATCTGATTGAGCGCTTTACCGCGCTGTTCGACAGCCATCAGATGAACATTGCCGAACTCGTCTCCCGCACGCAGCCGGGCGACGAAAGCACCGTTCCCACGCTCTTTATTCAAATTACCGCACACAGCCCTGCCTCGCAGGATGCGTCAAATATCGAGCAAGCGTTCAAAGCCCTCTGTACAGAATTAAACGCGCAGGGCAGTATAAGCGTCGTCAATTATTCGCAGCACGAACAGGATGGAGTTGAGTAATGAATCCACTGAAAGCCGGTGACATCGCACCGAAATTTAGCTTACCGGATCAAGACGGTGAGCAAGTAAATTTGACCGACTTCCAGGGACAGCGTGTTCTGGTCTATTTCTACCCGAAAGCCATGACCCCCGGCTGCACCGTACAGGCCTGCGGCTTACGCGACAACATGGACGAGTTGAAGAAAGTCGGCGTGGAAGTGCTGGGAATCAGCACGGATAAACCAGAAAAGCTGTCACGATTTGCGGAAAAAGAGCTGCTGAACTTCACGCTGCTTTCCGACGAAGACCACCAGGTCTGCGAGCAGTTCGGCGTCTGGGGTGAAAAGACCTTTATGGGTAAAACCTACGACGGCATTCACCGCATCAGCTTCCTGATTGACGCTGACGGTAAAGTTGAACATGTGTTTGACGACTTCAAAACCAGCAACCACCACGACGTGGTGTTGAACTGGCTGAAACAAAGCGCCTGATAAACAGCAAAACGGCAACCCAGGTTGTAATGCCGATCAGTTAAGGATCGGTTGACCGATCCAGTGGCTGTGTAAGAATCC
>NZ_JADBRS010000023.1:0-52230 GCF_014930775.1 Enterobacter cloacae complex sp. P38RS | reverse complement strand
GGAAACGGGTGAGCATTTCCGGATTCTTACACAGCCACTGGATCGGTCAACCGATCCTTAACTGATCGGCATTAGAGCGTTGCTCACCTTTTTTATTTATTCCGAATCAATATCTTTGAGTTCGTTTTCAATTGCCTTCGCGTTTGGATTATCTTCCGGCTTCAGCTTGCCACCGTTGGCGATAAAGTCATGATTCTGGAAGTACGCTTCACGCACCATAATGTACGGATCGGACGACTGGCGCAGCAGGCCGTCTGAATCGAGCAGTTGCGCACGGGTTTCAATCCCTTCCACCGTCCATTTACCCACCGACAGCGGCCAGGTCAGCCACGACAGAACCGGATACAGCGTATCGACCATATCGCCGCCATCATCACGCACGGTGAAGCTGCCATAGAACGGCAGATGGACGTAAGGACCGTAACCGACACCATAATGCCCCAGCGTACTGCCGAAACGGTGCGGCTGTTCACGCTGCAGTTTCGGGTTTGCCATACCTGCAACATCGATAAAACCCCCCATACCCAGCAGGGAGTTCAGGAAGAAGCGCGTAAAGTGCACCATCCCCTGATACGGATCGCCCTGCAGGAAATAGTTGACCATCACCGCAGGCTCTTCGAGGTTGCTGGTAAAATTGCTTAACCCGTTACGCGCGGGCTGTGGAACGTAATCACGCCATGCTACTGCCACCGGGCGAACCACATACGGGTCCAGCACGTTGTAGTTGAAGCTATACATAGAGCGGTTAAATCCTTCGAGAGGATCGGAGCGTCCCGTTTGCTCCCCGGAGCTGGCGCAGCCCACAAGCATCGTCGCGCCCAGCGCAAGCGCCGACAGCCGAAGTTTCATAAATATCTCCCTGTTCAGTATGGCTATCGTTGATTGCCATCCGTAACGGAGCATCTGGCGCTCCGTCTGAAAACGTGCAAGTGATTGTAACAGCACGTTTACCGATGTCTATGAGTACAGTTACGGGCAGTAATCACCGTGACTCTGATCTCAGCATAGCCTGACTTTTGGAATTCGTTTCGCTGGCAATTTTATAATGTCTTTGAACAAGATGTATCACCTTTGTTGTCATTCCCGCCAATTTAAGAGCATCCCCACAGGCATCCCGATAAAAGCCGCTACGCTTAAAAGAAAGATCAACCTCCGGGAGCAGATATGAAAGAAGTGGGTGAAGACAAAATTGGCGAAAGTAATGAGGAACATGAAATTGAAAGCGAGGAGAAAGCGCGCGGGGAGGAGATAGAGATTGATGAGGATCGCCTCCCCTCCCGCGCGATGGCAATTCACGAACATATACGCCAGGACGGCGAAAAGGAGATGGAGCGCGATGCCATGGCCCTCTTCTGGTCAGCTATCGCGGCTGGACTGTCAATGGGCGCCTCGCTGCTTGCTAAAGGGATATTTCATGTGCAGCTGGAGGGCGTGCCCGGCGGATTTTTACTGGAGAACCTCGGCTACACCTTCGGCTTTATTATCGTCATCATGGCACGCCAGCAGCTGTTTACGGAGAACACGGTGACCGCCGTACTGCCGGTGATGCAAAACCCCACCCTCGGCAATTTTGGTTTATTGATGAGGCTCTGGAGCGTGGTTCTGCTGGGAAATATCATCGGCACGGGCATCGCGGCCTGGGCATTTGAATATATGCCGATATTTGATGAACCCACCCGGGACGCGTTTGTGAAAATTGGCATGGATGTGATGAAAAACACGCCGGTCGAAATGTTTTCTAATGCCATCATCTCTGGGTGGATTATCGCCACAATGGTGTGGATGTTCCCTTCTGCCGGTAGCGCTAAAATCGTGGTGATCATACTCATGACATGGCTAATTGCGCTGGCGGATACCACGCATATCGTGGTCGGTACCGTTGAGATACTGTATCTGGTCTTTAACGGTACGCTTCACTGGAGCGATTTTTTCTGGCCGTTCGCCATTCCGACGCTGGCGGGGAATATCTGCGGCGGAACGTTTATCTTCGCGCTGTTAAGCCATGCCCAAATCCGTAACGACATGTCGAATAAACGCAAAGCCGAGCTTAAGGCGCAGGCAGAAAAGGATAAAGCAGCAAAAAAATCAACCTGAATGGTGACTCTTTGAGCAGTCAGGCGGCAACGCGCTTAACGCAAAGTGTAAATAACGCTATACTCGTGCCGCCTCGTCCCCTTAGTTAAATGGATATAACGAGCCCCTCCTAAGGGCTAGTTGCAGGTTCGATTCCTGCAGGGGACACTTTTATCTTCCTCTGTTTTTAACCCAAATTAGTCTGTTCGCTGCAAAAACTCATTGAGCAGAAGCATCCTGCTTTATTTGAGCATAACGCGTTGCCAGTTGCTTTAGGTGAAGCTCAAGTTGGGTCTTTTCTGCTTCAGGGAGCGCACTTCCTGCAGGGTACTGCGACAGGCGCCTGAGCTGCTCTTCAGCGGGTATCGCATGGTTAAATGACTGTATAGTCGAAAAAACCACGGATTTTAGCTCACTCACGGTTATATATTTTCCTTTTTGCTCATCCAGACGACTCAGCCGATCACTCAGTTGCTGAAGCGTCATCATCCCCTGATACCAGCTGTTCATTGCGTCTACGGGCAACGCCGTCGCGTTAAACTTTTTTTGCCACTGTATTATCAGCGCTTTAGCCTCTTCGGGCCGTAATGTCTGGAGCTGCTTTAACAGCTGTAGGCTGTAGGAAATATTCCAGTCAGGAGACAGTTTATCCAGCCGTGCAAGCTGCTGCTGCGTATCTGAGATAAACGTAGACGGTAACGTTCCTCGCTGCGTTAACGCGTCTTGCTGAACAGGTGTAAGCACTTCAGGTAACGGCGCCAGCGAGGCAATGGCTTGAGTCGTTAAGGGATCGGGTCTGGACAGAAAGCCCCCTCCCCACGCTACGGCGACGCAGGCCAGCAGCGCAGAACACGCCCCAGCGACAAAAGGTTTCCATGGTCTGACAGACCCGTGAGCCGCCATACTGTCCTCACTCTTCGGCTCGGTTTCCTGCTGCGCAACATAGACCCATTTCACCGCTTCGATCGGCTCTGTCCTCTCCGGAGGCGATTCACTGCCGGGCCCGCTCCCATTCAAGTCTGTCATGCCTGTACTGGTTTCCAGCCTTGCTGCGCTTGAATGTATCACCATTCGTAACGTATCAAACTGGCTAAGGTGTTTGAGCTCAAGGCGCTGAAGCACCTCGCCCAGGCGTGTAAGCAACGCTTCAGCGCTATAAAGTTCGCGAAGATTACCGTTATTTAATGGAAGCATACGCATGAGCTGCTGCAGGCGCTGGCTCAGGCTGCTAAGGATTTCCATACGAACCTGCAGCGACTGCGGCCAGAGAACATCCCACTGACGACTAATCAGCGCCTCCAGGATAGCGAGCCCTTCATTCAGACCAGCTAATCCAGACAGGTGCGTACGGGCAAGGGTGTACCAGGCTGCGGTCTGCAACTCAACGCCGTTTTGCTCGAATAATGAAAGGCAGCGTTTTTCAACGTATACCCAGTTCACATCCGGGCGCGCTGGATGGCTTAGTTTATTCAATTCATTACGAAGGGAGGTATATTCCGGAAGCGTGCGCGGGTCGCCGCCGGTTTTTATTTTACGCGGGGTGATGTCATTCATGACCAGGTATTCCTTTTACTTGAGGAACTATGGCGAATTATCGTTTATGCTGCTTCGCTTTCTGCATATTCAAGACTTTGCAGATACTGTAGGGCAACAGGGTCTGCAATATATTCAACCTGACCATGGTGACGTTCTACCTCATCGATAATTTTGCTGAGCTCGACACGGAAAAACTCCTTACGCAGGTTAATTTTGTTAATCCGGTAGCTTTCCAGATGGTCATGAAGCGTCTTTTCAAGCGCGGGGGCGTCATTGCAGGAAATCATGGCGTGAACGTCAAAATCAAAAGGCACGGCGGCACCACTGAGTTCTTTTACGCGCTCCATGGGCTCCAGTCGTCGGGTCATACCGATTTTGAAGACGTTTTCACCGAAAGAGCCGATATTCGAAATCACATACACATGTCCCTGTTTTGTAAGCTGGGCCATGGATTTGGCGCGTTCATACTGCTGGTGGACGTCCTGAATTTTCTGCTCCAACTCCAGGCGCTGTCTTTCCAGTTCTTCCCTGTGAGCACCTTCAGCGGCAAGTAGAGCTTCCTCCAGTAAACGCTGTTGTTCAGCAAGGCGTTGCTCTTCCTCTTCCGCTTCGTGCTGCTTCCTGTCCAGTTCGTCCTGACGCTGCTTTTCTTCTCGCATCTGACGTTTGAGCTCGGCCTGAAATTCTTTTTCTTCCTGCGCTTTTTCCAGCAGGGCGACCTTATCCAGAAATTGCTGTTTTACGCTTTCCCAGTCGGCGTTATCCTCAAGCTCGAGAAAATTGATTTTTTCACTGATAGCTGAGTAAGCCTCTCTCTCCTTCCTGAGCTGGTCGTACTTGCTTTGCCAGTTATTTACCGTAGTGCCGGAGAGCAGTGTTTTGACTTTGAATTTATATGCTGTGTCCACAATACGCTGCAGTGCCCGAGAGGCTTTTTTTCTGGCATTGTGAAATTCCTCCCACTGACCCGAAAGCTGTTTCTTTTCCTGATACAGGCCGCGAGCCACTTCAGTACTGACCGTTTCTTCAAAGGCTTTCTCTTTCTGTGCCAGGTCAAACACGGCCTGTTCAAGCTCCGCTGTTCTATTACGGAAGCCCCGGTAAATGAAAATCCGTATTATCAATGCAACGGCTATCAGCAAGCCAAAGAACAGAGCGATTATCCCTGCTGGATTCGACACAGATTCAATAAATCGCTCATTCAAATTAATTAATACTCTTACTGCGACATAAATACCCCACGCAATTATACCAATAATAACCAGAATAATTCCCGCGGCATTGTTATCTTTTTTTCCTCGTGCCATTTTTATTTATTTCCTTTCTTCTTGCAATCCAGTTTATTCAATCCACACCGTGGCAAAGAATCTCTTTCACATGGATTAATACTGATTCCCTGAACAAATTGGTAAATGGGTGAAGCCGGGCTTGTTTGCCATATAGAGAGGAGCGCATGTGGGCTGACGGGGTTGCGTGCTGACCGGCTCGTCGCTTTCTGCCAGGGCCTGTTGCTCCTTGTTTTTCTGAGTTACCGTCTTTTTCGTCCGTGTTTTACTGGCGGGAAGGGAAGGCTTTTCCTGCTGGTGAGTTATGGCGTTACCGTACCCGGAGCAGAATCGCTTCGACTGGCTAAAACTGCCGTCGTTACAGACAAAACGACCATCCGAGGTGCAATGTGCAATTCCTCCTTTTGAACCTGAACAGGGCTGTCTTCCTCGTGCAGCCTCAGCCTGTAAGTTAAAAAACACACTCAACATTAGAAAGAGGCTGAGTTTTTTCATTATTGCTTCCATGATTGTTTCGCGGTCCAGTGCTGAGTAACTAATAAAGGGGATGAATATTAACGCTATGGCAACAGCGCTAAAATCAGACCGAAAAAAATAGCTTCATCAAATCGTTGTCCAGACTCAGGCGATGTATCAGGGGGACTATAAGTCCAGTTACTCACTCCCCTAACCCGCATGAACAGGCGGCCTTGAGAAATAACATTTTTCCCGGAACAGAATGTTATCTCGACACAGCCAGCCACGCCCTGACCATACAAAAATACCGGCATAAATTTTACTGCCCGGTTGTCATAACGCAGAACGATACCGGAAATCTCGAAAGCCCCTCCCTCCACCAGCAGGTCCGAAACGAATGCCGCCAGCGGCTCCACGTTCAGTCCGGTACCTGTCAGCCACTCATCCATCTGCGTCTGAAGTCGCTCCATTCGCTGGCGAAACTCAGCTATGTCTATCTGACTCTTGCTGCAAGGCAAAGCCGGCGCAGGTTGTCTGGCCTGCAATTTTTTCAGGAACTGTGATTTTATTGACATTGTGCTAACTGACCTCATATACGCGTTGACGTGTCGAGATACTGTTGCTGCCTGAGGTGCCTCAACAGAACCCGTCCTTCGGGCATAAACTCGGTGCCGTAGCGCACCAGCCCAACCCCTTTAAGTTCAGCGTCAATGGCATAGCGCAGTTCGCCGGGTACGTCCTGCTCCAGCAGAACCACATCTATTTTTTTCAGTCGGGGTTCATATTTGAGCAGGACGGCAGACAATGTGCCCATAAGCTCATGGGCCGTTCCAGGCATACCCTGCAGAATTTTCGTCATATCAGGCAGCCCGTAGTCGGGCAGATGCGCCAGCGTGCCGGCGCGACAGTTGAGAACGCGCTGCATGTTATCAAGTACCGATAAAATCACCTGGTTCTGCTCACTGACCTGGTTAAGCTCGAGGCCGCCGGTAAAATTTCCGGTTAGCATTTCATAGAGCGAAGGTGTGTTATGTTCCTGGGGCATCAGTCGTCCTTAAGCGGTTGCAGCGTCAGATGGTTATCGCCGGCTTCCAGAATGCGCGGTTTATCCGGATCCAGATCGCTGCGCTTGATAACCTGCTTCCAGGTGTCGTTAGTCATGTCCGGATGGCGGAACAGTCCCACTACCGCAACAAACTGCGCTTCTTCTTCCATCGGCATATCAAGGCTTGCATCCCCGCCCGGCTTCACCACGACGTCACGACTGGCCAGCATGTCGTCTTTCAGAATGCTGGCATCATCCTGTAGCAGTTGCTGGTAAACCGTCTTATCAAAGTTTTTGCGGTCTTTAAGCTGATAAACCCGCACCACAACAGGCTCAGACAGTGAGTTATTTTCGCGGGAGTCGGTGTTCAGCGCCTCACGCGCGGTGAAATCCAGATGCAGGATTTTAATTTTTTTATAGAACACGGAAGTAAACGCCGATTTGGTGCCGTCGGTGACGCTTTGGGTCACCCCGCAGCCTGTCAAAGTGAGCGCCATCAGAGGCATTAGCCAGCGCGTGGCTTTATTTAAACTTGTACGTAACACGTCGGTTTCCTTGTTGCGGTTTCGCAGGCTCCAGCCCGCTGTAATAACCCAGCTCTGTCGTAAAGGTTTCAGGTATATCATCCGGAAGGCTCTGCCCCTCTGCACCCAGCACCCCGTTCATACCCAGCCAGAAAGGTCCTTCGCCGAGCGGCGGAGCGGCCAGCAGGCGGGTCAGAGTGGTGAGGGTGATCTTTGCCTTAAAACGCCAGCCGAGGTAGACACGCAGCATCACCAGAAAGTCCTGATACAGCAGACCGTCCGGTTTCCAGCCCTGCGATTCCTGTTCGTTTTCGGTGGACAGGGCAATCAGCAGCTGGCTGCTGGCATCCATTGCTTCGTCACCCAGCGGGGTATTGCCGTCCAGTTGAAAATCGTCATCACCGTAGAAGCCCAGTTGCTGACTGACCTCCACCGGTCGAAGGCAGTATGGACTGACCTTCACGAGAGTATCCGGGGCCAGCAGTGTCACCAGGGCCTGCATTCCCTCCTGGGTTTTGCCCGGCTGCTGCAGCACACCCAGCAGCGCCAGAAAGCGGGACACCGGTGTGGCAATGTGGTTCGCAGTGCCCGGTATGCCCAGCCCCACCAGACCCAGCAGCGACTGCGAAATGGTGTCTGTTCCTCCCGGCTCAAACGTTGCGGGATAGGAGTATTTGCGCCAGATGCGGTAAAACTGCGTCAGGATGCGATGGCTGAAAATATCCAGAAAGCCCTGCAGCGCCTCATGCCCTTCCCGGCGCTGGGTGATGTCATCGAGATAGGCTGTCGGCAGTGGTGAGTCGACGCCGTACATCCCCATAAAGGTGGTGCGGATAACCGGCGGCTTGCCGTCATCGTCTTCGTCATACTCGACAGCCCTCAGTTCGCTAACCGGAAACCCCATCCCCGGATGCGGCGCAAAGCGTACCGGGTCATCGGAGGGGTGACTGGTTGAGCCCATCAGCGGCCTTCCAGGATTGCGTTTCTCCAGCAGTTGACAGAAACGGTAAAAGTTAATGCGGTGAAGATCCGCCTCCAGCCGTGGGCTCAGCCGGGAATACGGCGGTTGTGCTTCTCTTGCCATTCCAGACGTTCTCCAGTCGGTTGCAGAATGATAATCAGGCGGTTAAACAGATAGATGTCGGTATAGAGTGCAAAGAAACGACTCAGCATCTCACCAAACAGGCAGATGTCGCCGCGCCCGGCAAAACCGTGGCTGTCCAGCGTCACTTCAATCTGCACCCCGCGCACCAGGTACCCCTGCTCAAAGCGTTCGGTTTCACTGTGCTTCACGTCGATAATCGCCTCCAGACGACGGCGGTTCATCTCGCTGTCAGTCCACTCGTACAGCGCTAGGGTACCCCGCAGCACGTCGGCGTTATCCATCATTGACAGGAACCCGCTGCCGAGGTGGCTCAGCACACGCCAGTGAAAACGGTCCTGCGCCGGGGGATAACAGGGCAGCGTCGGCGCACACAGGTTACGCACGGCAATACTGGCTGAAGTCGTTTTCATCACTGTATCGAGCACGGTGCTCTGCAGCGCTCGCCGCGGGAGCTGGCCGTTTGTGCCCGTGAGCGTCAGGGACAGGCTTTCATCTTCTGGTACCGTGTGGTTATCAAACGCTTCGCCGCCCAGAATAAGCCAGGTGTTGTACAGGCCTGACGGGCCGCGCCGCACACGAGTGTGATAATAATATTCCGGGGCTTCATGACGCATCATGCCGCCTTTGTGACGGAAGCTCGAGAATGGCACGTAGGTAAGCTGGCTGGATGACATCACCGAGTCCACAGAGTAAATCTCAGTATGGCCGTCCTGCACCCGCATCGGTCGCAGCATGTATTCAGTCTGCAGGGAGTTGAGCGTCAGCGGGTCAGATTCCAGCGGGAACAGGTTGATCACCGGCACACAGTTCAGGCGCAGATGCTTTTCGGTAAAGCTGAAATCATGTTCCCAGCGTTCTGCCAGCACCACGTCGATTTCAAACCAGGGGAGTTCAGCCGGAAAGACTACGGTCTCCAGCCCACGCAGGCCGGTAAACATGAATTTCTCACGGAAGGTGAAGTACTCCAGCAGCAGCTGATAGCCGCTAAAACTACTGCTCCCCTTCGGCCAAAGGTCGTCATCATCGTCAAATCCCAGCACGGCGAAATAGCCGTCAAGCGGTCTTCTGTCTATATCACCCGGCATCCGCAACCACAGGCGCGCCGTATTCATGGTAAAGGCTTCATGCATGGCGCAGGCTAGTGGTGCGTCTGCGTTGAAGTAGAACGGGAGCTGGCTGAGATCGATACGGCTCCAGTCGGCGAGATGGCTGCAGTTAAACCGCAGGCTAATAACCGAACGCCCGTCAGGGTCAGTCGACAGGCGGACGTGCTCAAGCGACAACGGCTGGAGAGTAATCTCTTTGGTTGTGGTATACCGACAGCGCGTGCTCTTCTCACCGATCGGCCTTGAGTTCACCTCAAAGCCTTTGACGATGCGCATCTGCTCTTTCATCTCACGCCACTCAGGGGTGAACTCCACCACCGACATCGACGGTATGGTGCGCAGGTAATGCGGCCACAGCAGGCTGACCAGCCCTTCGGTCAGTTCAGGCAGGTCGTCATCAAGCTTTTCACGCAATCGCCCCATCAGGAAGGCAAAGCCCTCAAAAAGGCGTTCCACGTACGGGTCGCGCGCGCCCGCTTTATCGAGGTTGAGCATTGCTGCCTGCTCGGGGTGCGCGCGGGCAAACTCTTCGCCGGCTTCAAGCAGGTAGCGCATTTCAGCGTCGTAGTAACGCAGGGTTAAATCGTCCATAAAAACCTGAATAAATGAATTTTAAAGGTAGGCCAGGCGTTTTACCCGCAAAGCACCGCACTGCCTGCCGGGTCAAGCGCAATCAGACCGGCCAGAAGCTGATCCATCTCGGGCTGAAGCCGAGATTTATCGGTTTCGCTGCGGGTGGCTTTCATGCGCAGCAGTCTGAGACGGCGCGATTTGACTTCAAATAGCAGCGCTGGGGTCCACTGCGTGAGGGTGATGGACTGTGCAGCGCCATCGAGTTCCCCCAGCAGATGCAGAGCCAGTTCGTTCTTACCCTTTTGTTCCGCCACGCGGGCCATTAGCAGGCGCAGCAGCCATTTGTCTTTCGTGGAGTCGTTGCCCGGGAGAGTCTGCAGCCAGTGAAGTGTGGCATCCAGGCCATCCGTGTCCGCCTTCTCAAGCGCTTCCTGCTCGAGGGCCAGAATATCGTTGTCCGTCTCACCGGCAGTACTGACTCGCTCATCACGCCAGCCGGACATATCGTCCAGCACGCTCTGATTTATCCAGTTCAGCGTGACCTCATCAGCAAACGGCGTACCGTCATTAAAGGCCAGCGTTTCAAGCCCGGTGAGGCGACGCAGTAGCCCTTTCAGGTCGGAGGCGATGATGTCGGCCAACACATTCTGACCCAATTTCACCAGGGCCTGATGGATATACCACTGCAAATCCAGCCAGAGGTGGTTGGCGCCACGCGAGAAGGTGCTGTCCGCGTGCTCCAGTATCTCCAGCCAACTCTGCTGCAAATACAGGCGTTTGAGCATGGCCCGCTGGTCAGCCCGCGGCGGTTCGATGCGCGTTTTCCCTTCTGCATCAGGAGCCGGGATAGCGCTCAGCGTGTCATGACGCAGACTTTTCATCAGCCGGTGTGCGGCAAGCCATCCATCGGGCTGCTCACGCAGATATCCCGTCAGGGTACGTGCTTGGGCTAATAAATCCTGACCGGACGAAATGCGGCTCAGGACGGGCGCATCATGTTCTGTCACGTGCGATAAGATCTGTGGCTGAGACGAGTCACTGGCGTTCTGAGGAACCACAGCATCCACGCCACCGGCTTTCATCAGGCGGGATTCCAGCGCGCAGAACAGCGCATTCAGTTCTGGCCGTGACGTTTCCGGCTCTGTCTCCAGACTGTCGCGGATGAGCAACAGCGCACCGGCAGTGCGCTGAGCATCGCTGCGCACTACTTCCGGCCAGAGGGAGAGGCTGTCGAGCAGACGAGAGCCTGCGAGCCACTCCAGCGCCGGTTTACGGCTTCGCTCCCGCTGCGGATGAAGCTGCACTCCGTAGCGCTGCAGCAATCCTGCCAGCAGTTCAAGCCCTTCGGCAAAGCCGGTTTCCCCGTCCTGGTGCAGACGCGCCCAGCAGTAATAGGTGGCAATCCGGATATCTTTGGCGGTGGTGGTCAGCAATTTTTCGGCAAGCGTACAAATTAGCCCGGTATCGATGCCGGAGAGTTTGTTCACCTCCTCTCTGATACGCTGGAAATCATCGTCATAACCCGGATCTTCCCCTGTAGGATTGGTGTCGCTGACAGGGACAAGCCAGGGCCGCCAGCTTTCTGTTCGTACCTGCGCCTGCTGTCGTAGTTCAATTTCGTCCGCCTGACAGGCGGCAACCAGATTCTGAAGAGTGCTCATTATTCGATTCCATCCATGTCACTATTTTCCGTGTTGGCCATCAGCGCCTGAGCCGTAGCCGCGCTGTCGACGCTGAAGATCTGATCCGGCAGCGTGAAGCCGTGCAGTGCCAGTAATGCCAGCGGCCCGCTGCCCAGCTGTGAACGCAGTACCCATTGCAGAGTACGACCATCCGGGGCGGTGAAACTTACCATCCACTGGCTGCGGTCAAGCTGCTGCCGCTTGCCCTGATCCAGCCAGCGAATAAAGCCCCAGGTCCCGCTGTAATCCCCAAACAGACGCGCTCCGGCGTTGACCGAGGTCCAGGTCAGCATTGTTCCTGGTTTGTATGTGTCTCCCGGCCAGCGGAAGGACTGCCAGTCGGCCATCTGGTTAAAGTAGTGCAGCTTTTGACCATCAATGGTCAACTGAGTTTCCACTACCTGCGGTGCCGGGCGCGCCTGCAGCTCGAAGCTAATGCCCTGACTGCCATCGGTAAACAGAATGTCTGACAGCTCGCTCAGTTGATTAATCGCCCGCAGGAACGTTGGGTTAAAGCTCAACCCCTGGCTGTTAACCTTATCCGGTACCCACTGACTGCCCTCTTTATGCAGCACACCGCTGAGTTCAGTCGTCAGGAAGCGTTCAACACGCCCGCTGTCCTTACGTATAAATTCGGCCAGCATGGGCAAAGAGGCATCACTCTTGCTCGCGGCGAACGGGAAGCGCCCGTCAAATGCCGTATGCCAGTTAGCCACAACTGAGCGACTCCATTTGTCATTCAGACTTGCTGCCGACGGCTGAAGCACGGTCTCCCAGGCCTGGGTCAAAGGCTGCACAAACATCGTGCTGCCAAAACCGCTCCACTCTTCGCCAAGGCTTGCCGAAATGAGGCTGCCGTACTGCTGGGTGTCGGTCAGATCCACGCTTTTGCCCTGGAATACGGTTTGCGCCAGGGTCTGCATCATCTCCTGCGGGTCTGAGGCGCTGGCCACCTGCTGCAGGCGCAGGCGCACGCGGGTAATACGGGTCAGATAGGTCTGCAGGCTCAGAGAGTTGTCAGCCGACATGACGTTACTGCCGTTGTTTTTACCCAGAAGCTGAAGCAGCGGGCCGAAGGTTTCATCCAGAGGTCCCTGTGGGCCTGACGCTGACTGGTCAATCGCCGGTTTGTCTTTCCCGCCTACGAGGTCTTTAGCCGATTTGATGATGGAGTCCGAAAGGCCTTCGCTTTTCTGGCCGGTCTGCCCCTGCCAGGCGACGGTATTCATCAGGGCAATCAGCGGCGACTGGCGGACATCGCTCATCAGCGTCAGTTGGTCGGTGACATCGGCAATATTGTTTGTTGGATTTAATCGCAGGCTGTTGAGGAAGTTCAGCCAGCTGCCGGCAAAGTCAGTAAAGTAACGCTCTGTCAGGCGCGCTTTGAGCGCTTCCGGAGAGAGATCCGCCGATACGGCTTTGCGGGAATCGCTCAATACCCAGTCAATTTCATCCTTGCGCGAGCTTGCCGCTTTCTCAATGGCCTGCTGAATCCCCCCCTCCCATGCCTGGCGGGTGAACATGCCCGGTACGACTTCATCGGTGGTAAACAGGCGACGGGCATCGGTACCGCCGGTCATGTCCTCCAGAGACACATCGGCAAAGTTACGGCGTACAGATTTGAGCATGTTTTCGTACAGCGTGCTTTCTGCGTTGCGGCGGCCAATCTGCTGCAATAGCACCTGACGGCTCTGGCTGACCAGCTGCGCCTCAGGGGTGATTTTCCACTGTGGCTGCTTTGGCAGTTCAGAGATGTAGAAGGCCCATAAATCCGGCGACAGACTCTGCCATAGCCCGGTTGAGATGCCCATACGCGTCGGCTGCACGGTTTTCATCGCTTGCGCGTAAAATGCACCGTCGGCTTTATCCGGATGAGCCATCATCAGCCAGGCTTTCAGCTGGTCATAACCCGGTTTCGCCAGCTGCGCCCGCTGGTCGCTGTTTGGCGCTGAACTGACCAGCGCTGTGAGCTTTTGCGCCAGGGCAGCATTTGCCGGGTCGCTTATGAGCCGGTTGTTCGCCACGCCGTACCAGGGCAGCATCGCGTTTAGCAGTTGCTGATTATGGTCAAGACCGAAGCGCTGATACCAGGGCGTGCCTTCCTGAATATTGTGCAACATGCGCCCGGCGTCGTTTCGCAGTGCATGCAGCGCCGTCAGCTGATAGTCGGATACCGAAGGATGTTCAACCAGGTTGCGGGCTTTTCCTGCTACAGAGGTAATTTGTCCATAGTTCAGCATAAACGAGATCAACAGCCCCGCCCCCCAGAGACCAATGATGGCCGCCAGCGTCCAGGCGAGCGTCTGTTCCCATGCCATACCGACCCGGCGGCCACGTATACGGGTGCAGTCGTCAACGATCCCCTGCCATGTCACCGGCAGAGTCAGGGCATGGCGTTGTGACTCCGGAACATATTTCTCAGCGTCGGCTTTTCCCCCTGACGTATCAGCAGATTTATTCTCCGGCAGGCTGAACATCAGGCCGCGCAGCGGAACGCGCTGCTGAGCGTCGTAGAGCCATGGCAGCAGTTGCTGAGCCCAGCGGGCGATACCGCCGTCTTTGAGATGCTGGCCAAGACGCAGCAGGAAATCGTGGTTGTTATTCTCCAGTATCTGGTTCACGCCCTGCGCCCGCAGTTCGGGCAGCATCATTTCAAGCTGTCGGGTAATGTCGTCGGCTCTGGCACGGATCGGGAAACTGGCCCCGACCGGCTGTTCAGTGCGTTTAGCCTGCGACCATTTACTGTCGCAAAATTGCCATAACCAAACCGGCGCGGAATAGCGCAGCAGTTCGCTGATTTTTTCAAGCCCGCGTAAATCGTTATCGCTGATTAGTGGAGTCAGATTAAGCGACTGGGGCATCACCCTAACAATCCCGTCCAGCGGGCGTCCGCGGCGCAGTTTACGTAGCGCGGTGTATTTCTCTCGGTCAGGCTCAGAGGTCAGACTTCCGCCGTAAATCAGCACGGTACGGTTGCCTTCAAGCCACTGCTGCTGTTGCAGGCCTGGAACAAGCTGTTCGATCGCGGCATCATCACCAGAGATTAGCAAGAGACGGATTTTATGGTGCCAGAAGAAGGTATATCTACGGCGGAGGGAGGTTCTGAGAGTTAAATACTCATTCCAGTATGTATTATCCTTTTTCTTTTCAACCTGAGCCATTACTTCTTTTCCGGTTGAAGCAGCCTTAATAGCTTTATAGTTTTTCTCACCGAACAGGCGAGTGACAATAAAAAATAGAATAATAAATAACACCAAACCACCAGTCAGCAACGCACAGGTAAAAAGCCAATATCCTTGCTGTACAGAGCCGTCCGTCACTCCCAGCGTTTCGGGAGAGAATTCAAGTAACCAGAAAACTGTCGTTCCCACTACAAAAAGAAACAAAAGAATCAGCCATAGCTGGAACGTTGTATTTTTAAATATTGCCAAAAGACGCGTCACTTCAGTGCACTCCGATCAAAAAGCTGATGGCAGTTTTATCAGTCGTGGGAAAACTGGAACCGAAAGTAAACTCATCGGTTCACAGACAATGGATAATGCTGGTGAGTTATTTCGCTACAGGGCAAACAATCATAAACCAGGGATATTTACTTTCGTCCGGAACGTACATAACAAGCTGTGATGATTCAGACTGTCCAGCCTGGTCAGCGGCAACAGCTATCGCAAGCCAGGGTGAAACATTCCTCGTCAGTCCTGTTTTTAAATCAATATCACATGGTTGTCCGGCAACAGGAAATCGAACACCAGAGGTTGAGAGCAAGGCTGTTGCTTTATTGCTGACACCCGTGCCCGTTAACCAGACGTGTTTTATCTCTTCTGGAGCAGACTCTCCCCAGTGTAATGACTGCATAAGCGCGCTACTCATATCTTGCGTAGTCTTCATCTGTTCAGGTCGATGGACCTGAGCCACAACGTTCCGGTTTACCTCAGGTCTTTCAGGTGAACTCATCAATAGTGCTGCCGCCGCTTCCCCGGTACCATCTATGATTTTTTCAGTAAGGTTCAGAGTAATAACAAGCAGGGTCTGCATCGCATCTGGCCTATCAAGCCACGCATCAATCGCCTGTAATCCTTCCCCGCTGATAAAAGTAATATTGAAAGGGAAACCAATGCTGTTTTGCACCAATTGCTTTATCACGGCGAGCTCTTCGGGTAATAAAGATATATCCGGGCTGAACTGAAATAACACAGCCAGGGGGGACTTTTGGGGCATACGTTGAAATACGTTTTGTAGCGCAGTCTCCCTTAGCAAGGAGTTTATCCGTTCTTTTACTCTCACCAGTACAGGCAATCCCATATCGCTAAAACTGGCGTGGTGGATAAGCAACTCGCTATTCTCGTCCACCTTTGTAGGCAATATAATACCTTCAGGTACTTGCATCTGTTGCGAAATGGATTCAGAGGAAATGACATGCGGCAGGTGAACTACGTAACCTAACATACCGAGACTACGCTGACCGGACCGAATGTCCTGAGCAAGATCCCACTCCCTGGCCGCATCCCAGCCATCTGCCAGCCATTCCCCAGCAAGATAAATCAGCCAGCGAAACGCAAATGCAACCCCACCAATGACTGAGGGGATTCCAAGAAAACAAAACCAGAACGTAGCCGTATGAGTGGGCGAACTGGTAGGCCAGAAAAAGGCGGTGATCCCCGCTCCGGCCATAATAAGTACAACCAGGAGTATCACCCAGCGCTTAAAAGCAGGTGCAGATCGTCGTTTTGCACGTGGTGGAATACAGGTAAGATCAACGGGCATTATTTACTCGTAGTAGCATTACTTAAAGAAGCGATCAGTGTACATCCGCAGGTACATTTATAGCCGTGAAAGGCAACCTGTCTGCCATTATCCCTAAATGTCGGATGGCCTTCTGCAATAAAAGAAGGACTGTGCCCCTTCAGTGGGCAACTCACCGGGTCGTCCTTATGCGCCACACCGATACCACCAAATTTCATAGTTTCAGAACCTACTGCGACATAACCACCGCTGGAAAGTTTGTCGTTTTTACGGATAATGCCTTTCATTTCATTATCTCAACACTGTTAATTATTTTATTTGCAAAAAAGTCATGTTCTTCAGAATCTCCTCTTGTAGAGATCACTTGTATCCACATAACCCCCATCCCTGTTAACGCAACAACAGTAGTAAGTCTCGCATCATCGCCGTTTACTTTCATATTCCCCTTAACCATAAGCATATCTTTATTGTTAATATCAACATGTTCTCTGCTGCTTATTTTTATTTCTCCCAATCTTTTCTGCATTGCAGACAGCATCAAACTGGTTTCAGCATCCAAATCAGTCATTGATTCAGAAAGTGATGTTCCGGAGGGGATAAAACCAATATTAATAATATGATTACGAAAGACAGCATCGTTGCTCTTATAGACTCTAAAGACATTTCCTGACTGAAGTTCATAAGCCAAATCTTTCTTCCAGCTATCAGTTTCATAATTAAATGGTAGATCTACCGAGAAATTACCTTTTGCAATGTCAATTTTTACTGTTCGCCACGATATCTCAGATAAATTAGTCATTGATACCTGGGAGTAATTTTTCTGATAAAACCTCCCCCCCAGGATACACAGCAATACAATTGCAGCGACACCAACCCAAAAACATTTCTTGGGTATACCACCAGTACTATTTCCAGAATTCACATTACCGGTCAAAGTAATATAAAATTTATTTATAATATCTTTCTTAATACAAACAAATTTCCGTGCCGAGGATACAATCATCAAAGAGCATCCAATACCATGTAAAATCCCCAACAATGAAGCGCCATCAAATTTATGAAATTTTCTACCTCCTTTATTTATTGCATTAGTTAACATATCCGGCGGTTCTTCTCCATCCACTGGATATACAAATAGCAACGATTTCAGATCATCTTCAGTTGCTTCATTAAGCACAAAACCTAACTTCTCACCATATTCTTCACACTCAACCCAGAATTCCGTAAGTGTAAATTTTTCAAGAAAGTCATTAATTGACTTTTCTTTATCATTGACAGAATGCTGTTCTATTTTTTCCCATAGTTCAATTATATCATTATCCATTTCTTCCCTCATAATATGCAGTCAGCATTGCTTTTATCCCCTCTTCAGGAGGGTAGAATGAAATCCATACTCCCGCTCTACATTATCCTGTCATTTTTTTATAAAATTTATTCACACGCTATAACGTTCCGCCAGCGCCGCATGAATTCTGTTCGTTGCACTTTCCATTTTGTCATACAGTGTTTTCCAGTCTTCATACTTCTGATTCGCAAATATCAGTCGCCACATATCTTTCGGATTGTTATCAGCGCTGACATTCACGGAGTCATCAATATCAGGCTTACAGGCATCCTGTACCTCCTGCGGCCATTGCGGGATTTTACTGGTCTGCATCGCAATATAACGAGCAACGCTGCCATCAATATTCAGAAGCAGCGTTACGGGCAAAAATAACCACTCCAGCCGGGACTCCATATAAAACAGATTCTGAAGACCAAAGACAAAACCTTCTTTTCTGTTCTCGACTGGTGGGCAAATGACTACCAGTTCAGCCAGATCCTCAACGCAGTCTTCTTCCATATAACAACGGATGAACTCCCAATACTCCGGCAATGATGCTTTATTTTCACAAAATCCCAGACTGAAGGTTTCCAGTACCGTTTCCCCATCCTTGTCCAGAATGTGCCCACGGATGCACCATTCACGCAGGGGACCCGGTTCTTTCTCCTGAGTAAAGAATATCTCCTTCCAGGGAGCACATAACACCGTTCCGTTTGTACGGAATACATAAACCATTCCATTCCAGCGGTTAAAACGAATGGGATAATGTGTCCATTTAAACCATTCTTTAAAGACAAAATAACCACCAAAAGCTATAAACGGAAGAACCATCAAACAAGCAAGAGAAAATTTACCCAGTCCATGTATAGCAATTAAATCTGTAACCCCTCTAAAAATCACATATAGTAGAATTCCAATAAACCCCACAAAAATCATCAGAGCCCAAAGACTGTCCACCCCCTTATTTTTATAGAACTTATCCACAGTTTCAAGATAAGTCGAATTCATGCGAATTACAGACCTCGCGCAGTTAAAATATTTAACTTTTTTGCCCCCCCCCTGCCTGAGCCGGTTATTTTTATCTTCTCTAGTCAACAAACGATTTACTTTATAAGGCTGATACAGGCCATACATTGTCATATTCAGTCATCCTCTGACTTAATCGCATCATTAAATGCGTCCATTTCCATTATCCCGGTAGGATAAATAGCTGGGGCACCATACAACCCTTCCGGGACTTTCCGCCAGAGACAACTTTTCAGCCATTTCTGAATATCGTTACCCCCTTTTAACGCCATATAAATAGCACAACCAAAAACCAGCACCAACGCCCAGGCTATTCCTAATGGCCCCAAAACTAAACCGGTGATAATACCAGACAATAACGCTCCACCAATAGCAGAACCAAAACTGGCTATCATCATTCCATAATTATCTTGGAAAAAATAATTAATACCATTTAATCCATCCCAAAAAACACCAATCATTGCCGCCCTTGAGCACACCTTAATCCCCTGACTAATAAACCCGGTCGTCTTTCTGAGCGCATTTGCTCCCAAGTTACTGCGTATAATCGCCTTCAGCCTCAGCACCCTCAGATCATTCAGCGCCCGCTCCGCCACCTCCAGCGAAGTCCCAAATGCCCCCACCACATTCGCACCAAAGCGTGTACCTTTTTCCCAGGTCAGCAGATCTTTTTCGCCTGCCGCGCCGATTAATGCGCCCCCCTGAAAAATCAACGAAGCCATACACCCTGCAAACGGGATGCTTCCTCCCGCCGTGTCCGCAAGGCGATTCACCGTAGCCCCTCTCAGACCCGACATATTCGTACTGTAAAAACGAGGGAACACACTGCCTGTCACATCGTCAGCAGAACGAAGAAACCGGGTAGTTTCCTGAATACGCACATCTTTTGGCAATGCGCTGATTCTTCTGGCTTCATTACGGTCTATCAGCACCATAAATCGCCGCTCCTGCGTGTCCTCCATCGGAACCCCATCCAGCTCCATTCGCCGCATTGCCGTATCCAGATGATGGTGCAGCTTGTCCTGTGAAACACGATCATGAATATCTGTCATCCGGGCGACTTCACGCAAAGTCGCCCGAAGAAAATATTTGCGCTTACCCGTCAGCACCACCGTTTTTAACCCATAGCCGCTGTTCGCAACCATCGCGACAATACTGATTGCTGGTTTGCTATATGCCATATCCTGCAAGAGGCGCACAAAACCACTACTGATGCAGCTCAGGTAGCTCTCCATCTTTACAGACAGTACCTTACTGTAATCCTCAGTGGCGTCTTTGATGCCATCCATCAGATTTTCCCACGAAATAGCATCAACCACAGAAACCTTGCTGACTTTTTCCTGGATCTGCTTCGCTATTTCATCGTTATTAAAAACCAGAGCCTGGAGTATATAGTTATTAGCACTGAAAGCCTCCGCAACGAGCTGACTATAAAGCCACTGTGACACCAACTTCTGATCCTGCATACCTTCCAGACAGTCAGTTACGCTTTGCAGATAGAATGCCCCGCATGGGATATTTTTTGTGTCGAAGTTATGTTCAAAGTAAGTGGGAAGTGCTTCGCTCTGTAGCCAGGCAAGATACATTTCTGTCATCGGAATAATGACGCTTTCGTTGTATGTATTTACGGCCGCATCTAATTTCGTCAGGAACGCTTTCTCTTTATCCCGGTCAATATATTTTTCATAATTATCCCATCGCTGCTTCGCCCGGACTTCAAACCGTTCATCAAAAGTGCGGTTATGCCAGTCTTTCGCCTCTTCTGCTTCCTGTTCAGCATTTTCCGATGGCACCGGGATACCTGCGATAACCCTGCTTCCCACCGTCTTTGGCCATTGTTCCGTTGTTTTATCTTCAGCAATTAGATCTCTTCTGAATTGTTCGGTCATGGCCTGTTTAAGACCAGACAACGTTGCAGATAACGCGATGCCACGGGAAAATTCAGGATCTTCGGCAAAGCGGGTTTTCAGGCGATAGTTGACTAACGCACTCAGTTCCTGCGCTACCGCCACTGGGTCTGACAAAATAATAATCCCGCCCTTACCCGGGGACAGCGCCTCTGCTGCCAGCACCAGATTCGAACCGTCCAGCGCCTTTGCCCTCTTCCAGTACGATGGGGACCAGTGGCGGACACCACTGCTGTCCGCACCCTGGCAGTATTCCGCCACAGTTTCAGTCAGCGCTGATATTGCAATAACCTGGTCAGCCTTACCGGTATTAATCCAGGCATCCATGTCAAAAGGTTGCATATACTGGATGCGATAAGACGCGTCTTCATGCTTTGCGCGGACCGCAGGTGTCCATTCCACTTCGGACCAGCAGAACCAGAATATACCGTTTTTCATACCTAAGGGTTTTACCGGCAGCGTTATCAGTGACGCATTCGCCAGCTCTTCTGGATGAGTAATACATGGCTTAACCTTGCCATTTGCAATATCAGGAGGCGCATCTCCATTTTCTGGCAGCGGGTAATAATATCCCTCACCAGTGGCAAAATAATTAATCCAGCGGTTACCTGACTCAGACCAGATATATAAATAGCCTTCTCGCAACAAGCGCCCCGTCCATGCAGTTTTACCTTTTGCTACTACAGGTACAGTGATGCTGTCAGGCAAATGAGGTAATGCGTCGTCCTTTGCTACAACCGCCGGACGAACGGGTAAAAATGGTAACCCATAGCGTATACAGAATTTGCAGCCTTTTTGTGTTTTCATTTTTGGTTACAGCCATTCGCCAGTGTTTTTACAGAACTCATTATTTATTTGTTGTTGCATCATTCAGTAATGATGTTAGCTTGCAACTATAATTATAGCCATGAAAAGCACAGGAACAGCACTATCCTTCATAGCTCCCGGAGCTAAGTTATGGTCATCCATTTCCACTATACCTTTCATCTTTATTTCCTGTTGTTTGCTGATGGTTTCCTGAAAAGATTCCGCCATAGATGTTCAGGATTACCAGAAGCATCGACCCGATAAGGGTCATCTTTATCAACCCGGCACAGTGACTCAATACTCTCGGGCCAGTCGGGCAACCTGCTTGTCACCATCGCCAGGTAGCGCGGAACGCTGAAAATAAAGGACAGCACAAACAGGAGCGGGAACAGAAATAACGGTGCGCCGTTAAAGCCGGATAAAAGATAGAGCAGACCAAAGCGATAGCCCTCGCGTTTTTTTGCGATGGGCAGGCAAAAATCAACAACCCCAATGACGGACTCGGGCCCTTCCTCCATGTAACGTCGGACAAACTCCCAGTGCCTTTCAAGCTGTTTCCTGTCCGAATGCGTGGCCGGCAGACAGAAGGTGTCAATCACGGTTTCATTATCATCCGCCAGCACATGACCGCTGATGTAGTAGTCTTTGTTCGCATCTTTTCTGTGGCTCAGTCCTGTGGTGAAAAAAACGCTATCCCAGGGAACGCTGTAGGCTGAACCATTTAACCGGAATACGTGCACCAGTCTGTTTTTTCTGTCAAAGCGAATGGGGTAATGTGTCCAGGCAAACCATTCTGTTTTAAGGACTTTGAATGTCATTATAATGGTTGGAATACAAATCAAACTCATCGACAGAAACATTTTTTCACTAGTCGAAAATTTCCAATCAATATAGGGAACACTCTTAATTAGCACAGTAACATAGAGCAATGAAAATCCAAAAAAAGCAAATGCAGCGATTAAACTAAGAAATCCTTTTGCTGAGTAATATTTGTCAACCAACTCCAGATAATGGGAATTTAGTGTTATCACTTTCATATCAGGAACTAAAGATTGTCCATCCAGTTCAGTTGTCTCGTCTTTTTTTAGCTGATGCGTTCTCTCTTCATCACTAAGAAACCGGTTTAATTTAAATTTAGGGAAAAGACCGTAATAATCCATTTTATCCCTCCACTCCCAACGCTAATTTAAGTTCATCCATTTCCATTTTCATGGTTGGCCATATAGGCAGTTCGGCAGCCTCTATCATCTTATATTTTTCTTGTTCTACCTTTGGTTCATCTATATCAACAGGTATTCTTCGCCATAAACACTGCACCAGCCATTTTTGAATGTTATCGCGATTGTGAAATGCCAGATAAAGTGCTGTACCAATTAAAAACACAACTGCAATAAACGTTCCTACGACAGGTATAGCGGCAACTACTGCCACCGCTAACCAGACACCAGCCGCTGCGGAAAGACCGTAAGCAATAGCCAACCCTGTATGTCCTTTATTAAATTCGTTAAGGGCATGATATAAGTCATATCCTACAGCAATCACACCTGCCACCACGCCTAACGCTTTCCCCAGGTAACCAAACACCCATCTACGAAAGGTTTCGGAGCTGAAAACCCGGAGCCTCGACGCAGCATTGGCAAATAACTGAAACTGTTTAATACCGGTCTCGATAATGCCTAATGTCGTGCTTCCAAGACCTAATACGCCCGCCCAAAATCGGGAATGCGCTTCTCCCTGATCGGCAGTGAGCGTTTTTTTATTGTGAATATCAGCAGAAATAAAAAGTGCTGCAACCTGAAGAATCCCGGAACATACCCCCAATGTAAATGGCATAGCCTGTCCGGCTTTTGTGACTCCACGCTGGACAGCCCCCTGCCAGCGGCTAAATTGCTGAGCCTCAACATCTGCCGAGGTTCGAAGTAATTTACTCAATGCAATAGCACGCTCTTTGGGTGGCAGCGATGCCATCTCGTGTACTTTGTCAATATCAACCATGACCAGAAATTTTTTTGTTTCCTCAACTTCCATTGGCAACCCGTCGATTCTGAGTCGTCTTAACTCCCGTCTGACATAATGTCGTAAGCTGTCTTTATTTGCTCTGCTGTCCAGTCCGCTTTCCTTAGCCAATTGCGTGACCACTTCAGAAACAAACTCTTTATATTTCCCTGTTTTTTCTAAAGGAACCAGTGCTTTATTTGTTATTGCACCCATCGCAACTAAACAGCCGTAGACTTTGTTTGATTCTAATGCCTGTGCGATCTGTTTTGTTAATATACCTGAAAGTAACCCAATGAATATTCCTGCCACTCCGGCAGCATTATCACGCATTTTTTCGATACCATCTTTAAAGGCATCGGCGATCCCATTCCAGGGAATGGCAAACCAGTCCGAAAAGCCTTCAGTAGCTTTAGCTAACTTTTCAGCCAGAACATCCTGATTTAATATTAAAGCACGAGCCAGTATATTTGTTACATCTGTAGGTGTCCCTGACAACAAATCATTAAAATGACGAATGACCCCCACTTTGTCCTGCATCCCGGCAATGCAGTAATTCAGCGTCTGGACATATTCAATACCGCTTTTCAATTCCTGGGTATCAAAATTATGCTTAAAATATTCGAGCAATACGCTGCCCTTTATCCACTCAAGATACATTTCGGTGCGTGGACTTACGACACTGTCGTTATACTGCTGTAAAATTTTATTAAATTTCTTCTGAAAGTCAGCCACTTTTGATGGTTCATAGTATTGTTCATACTTCGCCCACTTCCTGGCTGCTTCAGACTTCATTTTTTTGTCGCCGATCGAAGTGTACATATTATCCGGAACATCGCTATTCCCGGCGTAGCCAAAGGGACCATAAAGCGCCACACGCTCTTCGCTCTCACTCTTCTCTATAGCGTCACGTTCAAACTGGCGATTCATCGATTCTTTCAAACCAGTAATTGCAGAAGCCAGAGCAAGCTCCCGTTGATATTTCGCATTTTTATAGATATTTTTTTGCAGCTCATAGTCTATAAGGGCGGAGAGATCCTGCAACACTGCAGGTGGATCCTGCAGCACTATCATTGCGCCTTTATTTGGGTAAAGCTTGTCCGCCGATTTTTTGATTAAACGGGCTTCAAATGTCGTGGCCGCTTTCCAGGGGGCGCGGGACCATATTCTGGCACTGCAGCTTTCTCCTGATTTACTGTATTCCGCCACTGTTTCTGTCAGCGCTGACAATGCAATAGTCTGGTCAGCCTTGCCGCTATTAATCCAGGCATCCATGTCAAAACGTTGCATATACTGGATGCGATATGACACATCTTCATGTTTTGTGCGAACCGCAGGTGTCCATTCCACTTCGGACCAGCAGAACCAGAACACGCCGTTTTTCATCCCCAAGGGCTTTACCGGCAGCGTTATCAGTGATGCACTCGCCAGTTCTTCTGGCTGAGTAACGCATGGCTTAGCCTTACCATTTGCAATATCAGGAGGCACATCTCCATTTTCAGGCAGCGGGTAATAATATCCTTCGCAAGTGACAAAATAATTTATCCAGCGGTTACCTGACTCAGACCAGATGTATAAATAGCCCTCACGCAGCACGCGTCCCGTCCATGCAGTTTCGCCCTTTGCTACTGCAGGTAGGGTGACGCTACCTGGCAAAAGAGGTAATGCATCATCCTTTGCCACAACCGCCGGGCGAACGGGTAAAATTGGCAACCCATAGCGAATACAGAATTTACAGCCTTTTTGTGTACTCATATTAATTGTTCCATGCATTATTATAGGGCTGCATTTGGGTCATTTCCTGCCAGAGATTTTCATCCCAGTTACTGGTTACATCACGATAATAGTCAGGAGCCTGTTGGGACAGTGCCAGGAATGCAGCCATCTTCGGAGCCATCCAGAAACCTTCTGGCTGCACTAATCCATGCAGCGCAAATGCAATACGATCTTCCTGGGTCGGCAGTCCACATATCATCGCCTGCACAAGCAAAGCATCTATTTTGCGACTGCTTTCCTGGCGCTGCGCCATATCGACATTGGGTGGCAATTTTTCCAGGGCAAGGTTTATCTGCCCACAACGCTGTAATTGCGCCAGCGGAATTTCTGTTTGGTCTCCGTGCTGGCAAGAAACTCGAGCCGGGAAAGCCAGTGTGTGCCACTCTCCATCCAGCCAGAATGTCCAGTACGGTATTTCATGGGCGGGTAGATGGTTAAACAATTGCCATGGGCTCAACATCCAGTGCAGATGAAACAACACTCGTGGATCGTAATAACGCAGGATATGTCCCTGTTGGTTTGTATCCTTTAAAAACAGCGCATTGACCAGCAGATTACGTACAATATTTGTTGGGCGTGAGCTGGACAGTAAAAGGACACTCGTCGGCGGTGAAGTTGGATCTGCGCATCGCGAAAGGTCAGCCATCAACGTCTTCCACTCAACAGATGGAAGCTCATGCAACGGTATCAGCCACGGGTAAAGATGGGCTTGTGGTGCCAGCATCGGCGAAACCAGTTCGATAAGCGGCCAGCTTTCCGGCAGTTCTGGCACCCGCATACGGTCAATAACTGCATATTGATGGTCCGCCAGTTGCAAAGGCTTCTCCAGGTAATTAATCATCAGTCGTCCTTAGCTCAACGGTATGGTCGCATCACCCTTGCCTGAAGCTTCTGAAGCCATGGATTCGCAGGCGGTAAATTTCGGATAGGGAACATCCAGTTTCGCTGGTCCCGCATAGTCAAAATCAGCACTTTTTACTTTAAAGCAACCATTGGTACCATGTTCAATTTTGGCCGGTTCAATCGTCAGATAAGAACCACCGCACTGCACGGTAATTTTCTTTTTCGCCGAGATAAGGATTTCATCTTCTGTACTGGTAATGGTTAATCCTTTCGCTGCTGTAATTTCAACCCCGTCAGTTTGGGCCTGCATTTCGATTTTCCCTGCCGCCGCAATCAGTTTCATTCCCATCTCATGTGCAAACACCACCACTGCTTTTTTAGCAACTAAGGCAATACGTTTTAGCGCTGATATTTCCGTATTCCCACCTGCAGTTAATATCTGATTCTGGTTAGCACTGAACTGAATATGCTGAGGCGTGGAAAGTGCAATTCCCGCTGGTGCACCCGCCACAATCACTGGCTGTTGCAGGGTATCCACACTTTGCTGTAAGAAACTTTGTTGTGTGTCATTATCCAGTGAATCGATATTTGCAGTTTCCAGGAGACTGGAGAGTGATTCAGCCAAAGACAGGGCGTCGGATAGCTGGCGCTTAACCGCTGCCATATCCAGCACCTGGCCCTGCGCCTTCGTCTGACCGTCCGCCGAAATGAATATCCCTTTCTGCGCCCGTATCGCACCCCAGCTGTCCGTTCTGAGCTCAAAGCCCTCGCCGCGCTGCTGTTTTTCGCTGTCAACCAGATGCCCGAGGTTCAGCTGGCTCTTGCCGCCGTATTCCGTGCTGACCTTGATGTGCTCTTTTCCGCGCTCGTCGTCGAGGCGGATTTTGTTGTTCGCCGGGGTGCGCAGGACGTTGCGTTTGTAGTTCCGGATGGTGACGTGGTCGCCGTGCGCCGAGTCATGCAGCACGCCGGCAATGTACGGCCGGTCCGGGTTACCGTCCTCAAAGCCAATCGCCACCTCGGTGCCCGCCAGCAGCGGCAGGTGCAGGCCGTAAGTGTCCCCGGCATACGGGCGTGACTGGCGCACCCACAGGCTTTCGAATCCCGTCTCCCAGCTGTCACGATCAAACAGCATGTTGACGCGGTAGCGCCCGTCCTTATCGATATGACCGTAGGTGTCATTTTCAGTGGTACTGGTGACGCGGGCCGGCAGTGTGCCCGCCATCACCGGGCGTGAGCCTGGCTCCGGGCGGAAACCAAAATCGGTACTGTCCGGAATACCGTCAAAATCAACCGCAAAGTCCTTATCCCGGCTGGCATCCGTGTGCATCGCCGTGATGACCACGCCCTGCGCAAACACGTCCGCCACTTCATACCCGCCGGTCACTTTCAGTACCTGCCCCGGAAAAAGCGTCGGGCAGCTGGTGATGCCCTGTGCCCGTGTCTGGCCATTCAGGTAGCGTTCATGACGAAGGCGGGCATAAAACGCCCCGGACTCGGGCGCCGGGTTGCGGTCATACGCGCTGCCCGGCGTCAGGTAGTTATCCGCCCAGTGGTAGGCATCCCCGTACGTGGTGACATCTCCGCGGGTCGCATCCACCACGGTGTTCATGTCCTGCGTGGCCTGACGGTAGTTGTAGTCCCGGGTGCTGACCTGCTTCTGCACCACGCTGTGATGGCTCTCCATCCCCCACACCGAATCCACGCCCTGCGAGTGCTGGCCCGATGGCGGTACCGACGGCAGGGTCAGGCCTTTCTCGTACCCCTGCTGGCTGTCGTAAAACTCCACCACGTCGATGTTCAGTCGCGTGTCGGTGGTGAAGCGGAACCAGATACCGACCTCACCCAGCAGGCGGGTGATGAAGTGCAGGTCGTCCTCACCGTACTGCATCACCTGTTCACGGCGCGGGTATTCTTTTGACAGCGAGAACAGAAAATCCTGGCCGCGCATGCCGTGACGTTCGCGCAGGATTTTTTCCACGATTTGCGGGACCGACATATCCTGGTAAATGGCGTTCTGGTGCGAACGGTCGAGCAGCGCCAGGCGTGGCCGGAGCGTCAGGGCATAACGGGTTTCGTCTTTTGAGGTGCCGAGGCGTTCAAAGCCGGTCACCACCCCCTGAAGGGTGCGCACGGCCTGCTGCACTCTGATGCCGTAACCCTGGTCTACCGGGGCCTGCAGCGTCAGGGAAGCCCCTTTCATCAGCATCATCTCTTTACTGATGGCGTGGTTACCGCTGGTGAATTCAATACGGTAGCGGAACGGTGTGCTCAGGGCTTCATCGCCTTCAAACGCCAGCACGTCGAGCGCGGACTCACAGCCTTTCACCGCCAGCAGGTGGTGGTTATGGCTGAACCTTAACGGAGGATTATTACTCATGCGTCCACTCCCTCCTGAACGTCAAATTCCAGGCCAATGCCCTCTTCTTCGCTCCAGCTCAGGTGTAACGACCGTGGTTTTTGTCTGTCGGCCATACGGGTCAGCAACTGCTGGCTCAGCACCGGCAGAATTTGTTGATTCAGCAGGCTGTCGATATTGCGCGCCCCGGTATCCGGCAGCAGGCAGGCGGCGGTCAGGGCGTCATACAGGCTCTCATTAATCTGCGTGGTCAGGCCGTAGTGGCGATGCAAGCGCTTGCTAACCTGTAACAGCTTCATTTCCACGATGGTACGCATGGCCGCTTCCGCCAGCGGACGGTAAATCACGGTCTGGAAGCGGGCCAGCAACGCGGGCTGGAAGTGGTCACGCAGGATCGGACGCAGTAGTTCGTGCAGATCGCCTTCGGTGGATTCAGGTTGTTCGTCCAGCAGCTGCATCAGATGGTCGCTGCCGAGGTTGGAGGTCATCAGAATAACGGTGTTACGGAAGTCGATTTCACGCCCTTCGCCATCACGCATAAAGCCACGGTCGAACACCTGGTAGAACAGGTTCATCACGTCGCGGTGCGCCTTCTCCACCTCATCCAGCAACACCACGCTGTACGGTCGCTTACGCACGGCTTCGGTGAGAATACCGCCCTGACCGTAGCCAACGTAGCCCGGAGGGGAGCCCTTCAGCTGGGAAACAGTATGAGGCTCCTGGTACTCGGACAAGTTGATGGTAATCAGTGATTTTTCACCGCCGTACATCACGTCCGCCAGAGCCAGGGCGGTTTCGGTTTTCCCCACCCCACTCGGGCCCACCAGCAGAAACACGCCCTGAGGGCCATTCTCGGAGGTGAGACCCGTTTTTGCCGCACGCAGGCGCTGCGCGATGGCCGCGAGCGCCACATCCTGCCCGACCACACGTTTGCCAATTTCATCTTCCAGGGTAAGCAGTTCGGTCTGCTCATCTTTCATCAGCGATGACAGCGGAACGCCTGTCCAGTCAGCAATCACATTGGCAACGGTGCGCACATCCACATCTAGCGAGAGCAGCGGGTTGCTGTGCTGCATGCCGTGCAGTTCCTGCTGCAGCGCGTGCGTCTCGCTCTGACGGGAGATGTCCTGGCGGCTTTCCAGCAGTTGTTCGGTGAGTTTCAGTTCCTGCCCGTATTGAGTTTCAAGCTCGTCGAGAACAACGATAAGATCGTTCTCTTCCTGCTCAATGACGGTCAGGCGTTCACCATGGCTCTGATTGCCGACAGCAATATCTTCCAGCAGTGCCTGCTTCTCCATTTCAAGAGAGGTGATCTGCGAGCGAATGCAGGTCAGCTGCTCCGGCACGGTGTCGAGGCTCATGCGGACGCGCGCTGCGGCGGTGTCGAGCAGGTCAACTGCCTTGTCCGGCAGCTGGCGACCCGTCAGATAGCGGCGAGAAAGCGTAACTGCCGCGCGCACCGCATCGTCGGTAATGTGCACGCTATGGTGCTCGGCGTAGCGGGATTTCAGACCGCGTAGCATCAGGCAGGCGGTGTCATCGTCGGGCTCATCCACTTTTACCATCTGGAAGCGGCGCTCCAGTGCGGCATCGCGTTCAAAGTACTGCTTGTACTCACTCCAGGTGGTGGCCGCGATGGTCCGCAGTTCGCCACGCGCCAGCGCTGGTTTCAGCAGGTTCGCTGCATCGGCGCCGCCTGCCTGGTTGCCTGCGCCAATGATGGTATGCGCTTCATCAATAAAGAGCAGGACAGGCACAGGCGATTGCTGCACAGCATCAATGACGTTTTTCAGGCGCTGTTCAAACTCACCTTTCACGCCCGCGCCGGCCTGTAGCAGGCCCAGGTCGAGGGTACGCAGAGTGACCGTTTTCAGGGATTCAGGCACATTGCCCTCGGCAATACGCAATGCCAGACCTTCAACCAGTGCGGTTTTCCCCACACCCGGCTCGCCGACCAGAATCGGGTTGTTTTTGCGGCGACGAGAGAGGATGTCTACCATCTGGCGGATTTCTGTGTCACGGCCAAACACAGGATCGATCTTTCCTTCCTTCGCTTTGGCGGTGACATCAAGGGTGAATTTATACAGCGCGTTCTGCAGCGCAGGACTCAGTTCCCCCTCTTCCATTTCCTCACCAGCCGGACGCCCGACAAACTCCACCTCACCGCCGTGGTTCTGTGCCAGTTCAGCTTCGCGCTGCATTTCCGGACGCTCATCCGATTGCGCATCCAGCAACGGTCTCAGGCGCTCCAGCTGGCTCTGCCCAAGCGTTAACAACGGCCAGAGGCCGTCACAACGAGCCAGTTTTGGTTTTTCCACCAGCGCCATCAGCAGATGGACGCTGCGAATGTGCTCTTCACCATTGAGTGAGGCCAGTAGCCAGGCTTGCTGCATCAGAGTCTGGATGTCTTCTGAGAGCTGGGGCCGATGGCGCACGGAACGAGGTTGTTTATCCAGCCAGCCGAGCAGATCCTGCCAGATGCCATCCATATCCCACTCGTAGCGGCGTGCCAGCACAGTGAGATCCCCCTCGCCTTGCTCCAGCAGCTTCAGCAGCCAGTGCTCCGGCAGAATTTCGGCATGGGCACGGGTCTGGCAGAGCGATGCCGCCCCTTCCATCGCGCGGGCGCAGTAAGGGTTCAGACGACGTAACAGGATGGCTGGATTTTCCATGTGATTCTCTCTTTGTCGGTTCCTGGACACGCTACCGCCCCTCGCTGTTCACCAAAGCGCATAAGGTCAGGCAGGCAGGTTGTGTTTTCTTTGCTGAGCGCCCGCGTCTCAGGCGCTCAGCAAAAAACTGCGGGCAGGAAAAACCTGCCCGCATCAGGATTACGCGGTGGCGCGTTCGTTCCAGGAATCGGAATGAATGATGTTGCCGTCTTTGTAGGTCCAGGTGATTTTTTCGTAACGCAGCTCGATCTGCTCAAGGTGGTTATGCTTCTCGAAAGAAGGATCCTTGATGTCGTGCATTACCGGGTTCACTTTCACCACCTTGACGTTTTCAAGTTTGGTGTTGAAGTACTCCACTTCCTGGCCCGCATCGTTGATTTTGTACCACTTGAACTCAGCGGATTTCAGGGTCTGACCCGTGGTCACCGCCTTGTACAGGTACGGGCTGGAGGAGTCGATTTCCTTAGTGAACAGGAACGGGGTGTGGATACGGGTCCCGGTCAGCTTGCCGGTGTTGTTATCGGTCGGGATGTACAGGTTGTGCTGCTGTGCCACCACTTCGATGCTGCCTTCACGATCCTGAACGTCCACAGACCCTTTAATGTCCGCGCCGCCGTCGTCCTTCAGCCAAAGATAAACAGGAATTGCCATGGAATTACTCTCCATTGTGTAGTGAAACGTCATCATCCTGCGATGACGCCGGGTTTTTGTCGGGTATCTGACAGGCATTGGCCTGCGGTACCAGACTGATTTCGACACGACGGTTGAGCGCCCGCCCTTCCGGAGTGTCGTTGGTTGCGGCAGGACGACTTTCGCCATAACCCTGCACCGCAAAACAGCTTTCCGGCACGTCGCCGGTGTCACGCATCCAGTTGCGTACCGCTTCGGCACGTTTCAGGGACAGCGTCTGGTTCAGTTGTGGATTGCCGGTGTTATCGGTATGCCCTGACACAACAATCAGCCAGCCCGGTTTTGCTTTGATACCGACCAGGGAATTGACCAGCAGCTTCGTCGAACCGGGTTTAAGGTCGTATCTGCCGGTATCGAACAGCGACATGCTGTCGAGGCGCACAATTTTCGGTACTGGTTTGGGCTGCGGCTGAGGTTTGGGGGGCGGAGGAACATACGAACGGATGGCCTCCAGCACCGGCATCCGGAGTCGCTCCCCCTGATAAAGCCCCAGGCCTAATCGGGCCGGTACGCCGTTACGCGCCTGGTCATCCAGCAATGCCGCATCCTTGTGCAGGACGGCAACGGCGTCGGCTTTCGGACCGTAGTCATCCATAGAAATGCGATCGTAACGGACAATATCGAAGCTCACGCGATGCAATAGCTGGCGATTATTCCAGCCACTACAAAGCAGCGCGGTGATAGCAGCCAGGGTGAAAATGCCAAGGACGCAGCGCCAGGTCCGGGCACGGGGAGTGAGTCCTCCCCCTTCCGGTAGCTGTGGCAGGATGAAATCCGGAAGTGGGGAGATCACCGTACTGTCCGTTCCCACTGGGTGCCAGCCAGACACCTGCTGCATGGCGGTATGACGCGACAACCACGCCGTCCAGGCCGATGACGCAAGGCTTCCGGCAAGAATCGGCCCCATTCCCCACAGCATTGCTGCAGGTGCAATGGCCGGAACATCAGGATTATCATCGATGAATACCGCCTGGACATGCTGATGGAACCAACTCATCAGGCTATTCATCAGCACCTGCTGCTGCATCACAGGCGCACCGCCGGTGGTGACCCATGCGGCAATTGAACAAGGCGCATTCGACTCACGCCAGACAGTCCACCCTTCACCCGGAATAGCGGCCTGCCAGAGCATGTCATCCGTCATCGCACTGCCTATCTGACCATTCAGAATCAATGGCACAGAATGTCCCGTTTCTTTACGCAACTGACTAATTTGCCAGCGCAAAGCCAACAGACGACTTGTCAGGGCTTCGCTGTCGACATGTTTCTGCGGACAGACACTGACCATCACCGACAGCTGACGCCCCCAGTCCGGGCGCTGCAACAGTACCTGACGGGCCACCTGCTCCAGATCCTGATGATCCTCAACGCGGATCCAGCATCCCTGCGTGACGGTCAGTACCGGTGACTGTTGCGGCCAGGTCAGAGGCATATCACCACAAACCAGCACCACAGGTTGACGGTAAGTGGTTTCAGGAAGGTCATCCAGACGCAGGCTGGCGTCATGCTCCGCACGAGGTCTGGCGATATACCAGAACGCGACGATAACCCCGATCATCGCCAGCAGAACGAGCACTGAAGCCAGCCGGGATAACGGCAAAAAAGCCAGGCATACCACAGCACTCAGCAGGGCGGCCCACAGCGCAAGCCCGCGCTGTTGTACAGGACTCATTTTATGACTCCCGGCAACAGGGTCAGCAGCATCTGATCGAGCCATTGATCCAGTCCCCACCAGAGCGCGGCAAGAACAATCACGCTCAGGCCGATACGAGCGGGCCATGACGCCAGCCAGCCTCCCGTCCCCCGTCCGGTGCGACTCTCTGCCAGAACAGGGTGAGTCTGCGGATAGCTGAACGGCGTAACACGTTCATTGAGGGCGCTGACCAGCTTCTGACGCTCAGGATCGCTTAGCGAGCGGTAACTACCCAGAAAACCGAGCATCATTACCCGCTGAAAGCAGGTCAGTACGGCATTGTCTGGTGCAGGTTCACGCAGCACATCGCGCATCCTGTCACACAAGGTGTCACCGGCATCCATCGTGCCGAGGAAGTGTCCCTGCAAAGGAATGTCATACCACTGCACACAGGCATCATCCTCTACACCGCGGCCTTTTACCGCTTCATCAAGCAATGCACATTGTGCAGTGAGGATATGCCTACAGCTGGCTTCATCGAGCTCACTCGCTTTTAGTTCACGCTGAACGCGCTCTACATCAGCGATACAGCGTTCCCATAAGACCCGACCTTCACCTTCCTGAAACAGCGGGCCATGGCGAAGGCTGATGACCTGAAGCCAGGTATCCTGCAGCAGTGCGTCAATATCAACAGGCACGGCAATGCCGCGTTTACGCTCACTCATGTTCTCAGTACCGCAAAGAGTTCAAGTTCAGGCTCACCAAGCATGCCCGGGACGTAAAACATGCATGTCCCGCTCTGGAGCATTTCGGCCGCCAAAGGATGCGAGAGGTCGAGACTGAAATACTGATTTTCCAGGCGCAGCGGAATGGCGGCTGGCACATGACGCAGCGGCATCAGCGGTACACCCACGCGGGATGAGTTGACGATCCCACGCACATGGTCAGGACTGCCCACTTTACACTGGCGCGGGAACTGTTCCTGCAACTGCGCCACCGGTATCGGCGACCGTACAGAAAGATAGTAATCCGCTCCTTCGCGCAGACGCGGGTCATGCAGGCGAGCCTGCCAGAAGTGCAGTCGTGGGTCATAGTCGAGCGTCAGAGCCACCACGCGGGACGGCAGACTGGCTTCAAGCAGATCGCTAAGTAAATCAAACAACGGCGGAAATACCGCGTTGAGTTGCTCATGATGCCAGACCGGAATGGCGTTCACCTGGTGCTCCAGAGAAAATGTCAGCAAGCTCCCCGCCAGGCGAGAAAGCTCCGGATACAGACGTTCCGGTGGGCTTTGCAGGTTACGCTGGAACTGACCAAGCACGGGCTCTGCGCTGTTCAGCGCGTTGAGTAGCCAGAAAAGCGATACATCTGCCACGGCAAAGTCAGCCATACGCTCATTGCTTTCGCGCCGCATTGCCATCAGACGACAGAGTCGAGCCCGCAGTTGGGTCATTAGCTGTTCCAGTTGCGTCACCAGCCAGCGGCTGCCATGAATGGTCAACAGAGGGGGGAGAAACGTCTCATCTAATTGCCATGCACCCTGCGAATCTTGCTGCAGGCGGGCGACCGGACAAGTCAGATAATCGCTGTTGTTCTGATGGTCAAAACGCAGCGTCAGTTCCGGTTGCATCACCGCAATCTGACGGGTGTCTTCCCCAAATGCATTGCGCACATCCCGCCAGCGCTGGCGATAACGCACCGGGCGCTCGGCCACTTCATCGGGTTTAAGGCAGTTACCGCCATTCGCCCGCAGAAGCGGAAGCGCCAGCATCACCGTCACTTCCTGCGATTCACTTTCAAGCGACAACACAGGCGGCAGAGAATCTGCATTGTCTGTATCAATCAGCGTTCCGTCCTGAAAACGGACATGCAGATGACGGGCCTGGAGACGTCCAAGCTTGAGAGATTCCGGTTCGAAAGTGGCGTCAATGACCCCCCAGGGTGAGATGAGTCCCAGCCGGGCAATACATTCGGCAGACCAGGCCGCATACGCGACCTGTTGCTGAAAATGCTGGGGAGAAACCATAATGCCCCTACCCCATAACGGTTGTTCCGTTTTCATCGGCTTCCTGCCTGTTTTTACGATTTCGCTTTCGGCATCTGGGAAACCAGCGACAAATTGACGTCCATCCCTTCCACCTGGAAGTGCGGGATAGCGTACAATTTCACGCGGAAGAAGCCCGGGTTGTCCTCAATGTCTTCCACCACTACCTTCGCGTCACGCAGTGGGTGAGACGCCTGAAGTTCATCGCCCGGATCGGTCATTTCGGTCACCAGGCTGCGGACCCAGGTATTCAGTTCCAACTCAAGCAGTCGGCGATCCTTAGTGGTGCCAATGTTTTCGCGCTGAATCAGCTTCAGGTAGTGGGCGATACGCGACAGCAGGAAGATGTACGGAAGACGCGCATTGATGCGGCTGTTCGCCGTTGCATCTGCGGTGTCATACAGCGCCGGTTTCTGCGTGGAGTTAGCCGAGAAGAAGCAGGCATAGTCGCGGTTTTTGTAGTAGGACAAAGGAATGAAGCCCAGATTCGCAAATTCGAATTCACGGGTTTCAGGAATCATCACTTCGCTCGGGATTTTTACCTGATTGCCAGTACCGAGATCGTACAGATGGATAGGCAGGTCCTGAACCGCACCACCAGCCTGTGGCCCACGGATCTGTACACACCAGCCATTATTGATAAAGCTGCGCACCATGTTGGACGCAAAAGCAAACGATGCGTTGGTCCACAGGTATTTGTCGTGATCCGGACCTTTGACTTCTTCGACATAATTGAAGCTGCGAACCGGAACGGTATCCGGACCATACGGCAAACGACCCAGTACGCGGGGCATCACCAGACCGATGTAGCGCGCGTCGTCCGTATCGCGGAACGATTTCCACTTGATGTACTCGGCGCGGTCAAAATAGTTACCAATATCTTTAATCGCCGCAACGTCTTCCATTGACTCCTTGAGGAAGAATTTCGGGCCTGCCGAGCCGATAAACGGCATATGTGCCGCAGCAGAGACTTTAGAGATATTGCGCAGCAGAGCGACATCCTGCGCTGAAGCGTCGAACTCGTAAGCGGAAATCAGCGCCGCAATCGGCTCGCCGCCCGGGGTATCATATTCGTCGATGTAGGTGTGTTTATACAGACCACTCTGGATCACCTCCGGACAGTCTTCAAAGTCCTGGCGCAGGTCTTCTTTAGACATACTCAGAAGCTCAATTTTCACATTCTGGCGAAAATCGGTTTTATCCACCAGCGACTTCACACCGCGCCACAGGCTCTCAACCGCCTGAAATTCATCATGGTGCATTACAGCGTCCAGCTGGCGGCTGATCTGAAAATCAAGCTCAGCGATATGGTGATCAATCAGGCTTTTATCCAGTTTTTCGACTTTCGAGCCTGCTTTGGTCAGACACTCCAGAAAGACCTGCATACCTGCAGTCAGACGTTCATCGGCGGTGGCATCCGACATCGCCTGCGCATCTTGCCAGATATCCAGCGCGCTCAGCTCAGAGACCGGGCTCAGATTGATTTTCTCAAACAGGGAAGCGTAAACCCCACCCGCTGCTGGGCGCTCCAGCACCACGCTTTCACCGCCAGTAATATTATTTTGTACAGACATGAGCATTCCTTGATTAATCCGTTAAAACAGCCTGATGGTTAGGATTTTTTTGACGCCAGTGCGGATAATTCATTTCGCAACTCAGCGCTAAGCGACTGGTCAAGAACGATTTTTTCCAGCTCTTTTCGGAAAGTCTGGTTGTCCAAAAGGTTGGCTTTCAAATCACGGAGCAAGTTGCGCATCGCCAGCATCGCCTTCAGTTGCGGTATCTGAGCTGCCACCTGCTCTGGCGTGAAATCTTTCATGCTCTGGAAAGTCAGCTGAATGTTGTCCTCACCGCCATCATCAGCCAGCGTATTTTTAACGGTCAGATTAACTTTTGGGGAATATTCGGAAAGAACGCTATCAAAATTGTTCTTCGTGATATTAACCTTTTCGCGCTCAAATATTGGCGCCGTGTCCTGCCCATTACTAAAATCACCCGCAACAAGCAATTTCAATGGTAATTCCATTTTCTTGCTTGCTCCGCCAGTATGCAGGTCAAGCTTTAGGTTAATACGTGCCTTAGGCACTTCATTTTGAAAACTGTCAGCCATCTCATCATCCCTCTTTGGTTTTGCTATGCCAACTTCACGGTATCGCGTTGATGCGCAATCATAGAATAATGATCGACACAAAATCAAATACGCAGATCATTAACCCGCAATGAGAAATTTCTTAAGAATTTTCTGCTAAACTATTATTGTGTAATGCCCTGCCAAGGCAGAAAAAGGAACTACTCTTTTCGCGCAAACCAAATATTTATATCGTTAAAAGGATCGCAACCAGTGAGATACTAATAAAAACAACTTATTTTGATTTGCATCACGACACTTTGTCAAAAAAGCATGAATTAACTGAAAGAAGCTATTGAGGGACGCAAAAAAGAAGATACGAAAGAAATATGAAAAGTGAATATTTTATTGATGGCATGAATAATAAATAAGATTTTTCCTTATGAAAATTCTTATTTATTATATGTAGTAAAAAATTCATTTCCGGATACTTAACGAGTCGTCAATCATTAATACCGTGCTTGTTCGTGAATTGACTTTATCCTTGCGCAGAGGCTTCTGCTCGCCGCGCAAGAAGGAGGGGGGCTCTCAATGCGGCTGTTTATAAAATCTGTAAAATCAAACACCTCCTGGATCGTCGCTTTTTTAATCAAAAACGAGTAATAGCACATATCGTATAACGGTGTTACATTATACCGCCCACCCAACGTCAGCTATGGCCAGGTAACGCCGTAAAGATCGGTAAAGCCTGCAACCATGACCTTGTACTACGGTCTAATAGGCACGTGGTATCGCACTAAGCGTTACTTTCACCGGCTCTACATAGGTTTCTCTATTTTGTCTCAATCCAAATTTCAACGCGCGTTTTTACACCCGCGTTACTGGTTTACATGGTTTGGTCTTGGCGTTCTCTGGCTGCTGGTACAACTCCCCTACCCTGTGCTGCGTATGCTGGGGTCGAAACTGGGCAGCGCATCCCGCTATTTCCTGAAGCGTCGCGAATCTATCGCGCGTAAAAACATCGAGCTTTGCTTTCCTCAGTACAATGCTGAAGAGCGCGAAAAACTGATCTCTGAAAACTTTAAATCCATCGGCATGGCGCTGCTTGAAACCGGCATGGCCTGGTTCTGGCCGGATGAACGCGTCCGCAAATGGTTTGATGTAGAAGGACTGGACAACCTTAAACGCGCTCAGCTGCAAAAACGCGGCGTGATGGTTGTTGGCGTGCACTTTATGTCCCTGGAGCTTGGCGGGCGCGTGATGGGCCTTTGTCAGCCAATGATGGCAACCTACAGACCGCACAACAGTGCACTAATGGAGTGGGTTCAGACGCGAGGCCGCATGCGCTCCAATAAAGCGATGATCAGCCGTAGCAACCTGCGCGGTATGGTTGGCGCCCTGAAGAAAGGTGAGGCCGTCTGGTTCGCTCCTGACCAGGATTACGGACGCAAAGGCAGCAGCTTTGCCCCCTTCTTTGCCGTGAAGGATGTAGCGACGACCAACGGGACTTTCGTCATTTCGCGTTTGTCAGGTGCCTCCATGCTGACCGTGACGATGGTGAGAAAAGCGGATAAGTCAGGCTACCGTCTGCACATCTCTCCGGAAATGGCTAACTATCCGGAAAACGAGTGTGAAGCGGCTGCGTTTATCAATAAGGTCATCGAAACTGAAATCATGCGCGCACCGGAGCAATATCTCTGGATGCATCGCCGTTTCAAAACGCGTCCTCTTGGCGAAGCCTCCCTCTATATTTAAGCCCTGCATGAAGGTTAGTTTCGCTAAGAAACTAGCCTTTTCAATCACCTGTCATCTCACTGCAAAACCGTCTTTGATGGCGTCGCCCAAAGTGAATTTATTGCGCTGTGAAATCAAACTGTCGCCGTTCCACGACACTCGTAAGTGGCGGAAATTATTTAAAAAAATCCCTCTTGTCACTCCTCATTTTTAAGCGTACATTAGCGCCGTCTGGCACCAGGAAAGCACAGAATTCTGAGCGGGAGTCATCGGCGTAACGGGAAAATTCTCATTTCTGTTTAGCCGGGATTTCAGTTCTCTATAATCAGTTGGACTCTGTTTTTAAATGCGTACCACAAGATACGCGGAGCGATGAAACGTGAAATATTTCTTTATGGGCATTTCGGTGATCGTTTTAGTCTGGGCCGGAACCTTTGCCCTGATGATCTAGTGAGAACATGCAGTCAAAAAAACAGGAGCCATTTGGCTCCTGTTTTTTTGTCATGAGGACACGGGGTTTTCAGCAACGCTCTTTGCTGAGAGCAGGCCATCGGCCCGGAACATACTCTTGATGCCCCTCACCGCCTGACGAATACGGTCGCTGTTTTCGATTAAAGCAAAGCGCACGTGGGTGTCGCCATAATCACCAAAGCCGATACCCGGGGACACACACACCTTCGCGTCCTGCAGCAGCTTTTTAGCAAACTCCAGCGAACCCATCGCTGCGTACGGTTCCGGAATTTTCGCCCAGACGTACATGGACGCTTTCGGCATCTCCACCATCCAGCCAGCCTCATGTAACCCTTTTACGAGTACGTCGCGGCGACGTTTATACTGAGCAGCAATGTCGTGAACGCACTGCTGATCGCCCTCCAGAGCGGCAATAGCGGCAACCTGCAGCGGCGTGAAGGTACCGTAATCGTGGTAACTCTTGATGCGCGCCAGTGCACTTACCAGCGTTTTGTTACCCACCATAAAGCCAATACGCCAGCCCGCCATGTTGTAGCTTTTCGACAGGGTAAAGAACTCCACCGCCACGTCACGCGCGCCCGGAACCTGCATTATCGACGGGGCTTTCCAGCCGTCATAGACGATATCGGCGTAGGCTAAATCATGAACCACCAGCACGTCATAACGCTTGGCCAGAGCGACAACTTTCTCGAAGAAATCAAGCTCCACGCACTGGGCCGTTGGGTTCGACGGGAAACCGAGGATCATCATCTTGGGTTTCGGGTAGCTTTCGCGAATGGCACGTTCCAGTTCGTTAAAGAAATCTACACCTTCCACCAGCGGAACAGAGCGAACCTGCGCCCCGGCAATCACCGCGCCGTAGATATGGATTGGGTAACTTGGATTGGGTACCAGCACCGTATCACCGTGATCCAGCGTGGCCAGCATCAGATGTGCCAGCCCTTCTTTCGAGCCGATGGTGACAATCGCCTCACTTTCAGGATCGATATCAACCTGATAACGATCCTGATACCAGCGCGAGATCGCGCGACGTAACCTGGGAATACCGCGCGAGGTTGAGTAGCCGTGCGTATCCGGGCGCTGGGCAACCGTGCAGAGCTTTTCAACGATATGCGGTGGCGTTGGGCCGTCAGGGTTACCCATGCTGAAATCGATAATATCTTCGCCGCGCCGACGCGCAGCCATCTTCAGTTCAGCAGTGATATTGAAAACATAAGGGGGGAGACGATCGATACGCGTAAAACGGCGTTCAGGACTGAATTCAGCCATAGATTCCTCAGATTAACGTTAGCGCCCGGACCGTCCGAGCGACGCTGCCACCGATGTGGCGTGCTTAGAAAATAACCTGAAAAAAAACACCCTGTCGAGAGGGAAATGAAAAAAAAGCGCCCGCGTGAAAACCGGAACACTGCAATGCCTGAAAATGGAAACAGGGTTCTGATATTGGCTTTCCGTTAGCCGTTATTTAACACAATGATATCAAAACAGTTACCTGGTGATTTGGCGTTGAGAAAAAATCGGGTAGCATCAATCCTCACCTGACAATCCCCTTTGTAAAATATGGTTTTTCCTCATTTGATAAACCCGACGGATAGCTGGTCAATACGCCCCAGGTTTTTTATCATGGTTCTTTCCCGTTTGCCCAGGTCTGCTCCGTGCACGAGATATTCACTATGCTGCTGGCGGTTTTTGACCGTGCGGCATTAATGCTGATTTGCCTGTTCTTCCTGATTCGCATTCGCCTGTTTCGCGAGCTTTTGCATAAATCCGCACACTCGCCGAAAGAGCTGCTGGCGGTTACCGCCATCTTTTCCCTGTTCGCACTGTTCAGCACCTGGTCCGGGGTGCCGGTAGAGGGTTCGCTGGTTAACGTGCGCATTATCGCCGTCATGTCCGGCGGAATTTTGTTTGGCCCGTGGGTGGGTGTCATCACCGGCGTGATTGCCGGGACCCATCGCTACCTGATTGATATCGGTGGCGTAACGGCAGTGCCATGCTTTATCACCAGCATTATCGCCGGGGTGCTTTCCGGCTGGATCGGCCGCAAGATCCCCAAAAAACAGCGCTGGCGCGCCGGGATTGCTGCGGGCATGGTGTGCGAAACGCTGACCATGATCCTTGTCGTCGTCTGGGCCCCCACCACCGCGCTGGGGCTGGATATCGTCTCGAAAATCGGTATTCCCATGATCCTGGGCAGCGTCTGCATCGGTTTTATCGTGTTGCTGGTGCAGAGCGTTGAAGGGGAAAAAGAGGCCAGCGCCGCCCGTCAGGCCAAGCTGGCGCTGGATATTGCCAACAAAACGCTGCCGCTCTTTCGCCACGTTAACGCGGAGTCGCTGCGCCAGGTCTGCGAGATTATCCGCCACGACATTCACGCTGACGCCGTCGCCATCACCAATATCGACCACGTGCTGGCCTACGTAGGCGTCGGGGAGCACAACTATCGCGACAGTGATGACACCATTAGTCCGACCACCAGACAGGCGATTAACTACGGAAAAATCATCATTAAAAACAATGATGAAGCTCACCGAACGCCGGAAATTCACTCGATGCTGGTGATCCCGCTATGGGAAAAAGGCGTTGTGACGGGCACGCTGAAAATTTATTACTGCCACGCGCATCAGATCACCTCCACGCTGCAGGAGATGGCCATTGGCCTGTCGCAGATTATCTCTACTCAGCTTGAGGTCTCCCGGGCAGAACAGCTGCGTGAGATGGCAAATAAGGCAGAGCTGCGCGCGCTGCAGAGCAAAATTAATCCCCATTTCCTGTTTAACGCGCTCAACGCTATCTCCTCTTCCATTCGTTTGAATCCGGACACCGCGCGCCAGCTGATTTTTAACCTGTCGCGCTATCTGCGCTACAACATCGAACTGAAAGATGACGAGCAGATCGACATTAAAAAAGAGCTTTATCAGATCAAAGACTATATCGCGATTGAACAGGCGCGCTTTGGCGACAAGCTCACGGTGATTTACGATATTGATGAAGAGGTCAACTGCGTGATCCCGAGCCTGCTGATCCAGCCGCTGGTTGAAAACGCGATTGTTCACGGTATTCAGCCCTGTAAAGGCAAAGGTGTGGTCACCATCAGCATCACCGAAAGCGGCAACCGGGTGCGAATTGCGGTACGCGATACCGGCCACGGGATTGACCCAAAAGTCATTGAGCGCGTGGAGTCTAACGAGATGCCCGGGAATAAAATCGGGCTGCTGAACGTGCACCACAGAGTCAAGCTTCTCTACGGCGACGGGCTGCATATTCATCGTCTTGAACCAGGCACTGAAATCGCTTTTTACGTCCCGAATGAGCGCTCCCCTGTTCATGCGTCGACATCTTTATTACCTCAGGGTGAGTAATATGAAAGTCATCATCGTTGAAGATGAATTCCTGGCTCAACAGGAGCTAACCTGGCTTATCAAAACCCACAGCCAGATGGAGATTGTGGGTACGTTTGATGATGGTCTGGACGTGCTGAAGTTTCTGCAGCATAACCGGGTTGACGCGATTTTTCTGGATATCAATATTCCCTCGCTGGACGGCGTGCTGCTGGCGCAAAATATCAATCAGTTTGCCCATAAGCCGTTTATTGTGTTCGTTACCGCATGGAAAGAGCATGCCGTGGAAGCCTTCGAGCTGGAGGCATTTGACTATATTCTGAAGCCTTACCAGGAGTCGCGAATTGTCAGCATGCTGCAAAAGCTGGAGGCCGCATGGCAGCAACAGAGCGCTCCGGCTACCGCCAGCCCGACGATACGGGAAAACGACACCATTAATCTGGTCAAAGATGAGCGCATCATCGTGACCCCGGTCAACGATATCTACTACGCCGAAGCGCACGAAAAGATGACGTTTGTCTATACGCGGCGGGAATCGTATGTCATGGCGATGAACATTACCGAATTCTGCAGCAAGCTTCCGGCAGCCCACTTTTTCCGCTGCCACCGTTCGTTTTGCGTCAATTTAAATAAGATCCGCGAGATCGAACCGTGGTTTAACAACACCTATATTTTGCGCCTTAAGGATTTGGATTTTCAGGTGCCGGTGAGCCGCAGCAAAGTGAAAGAATTCCGCCAGCTGATGCACCTGTAACGAAAGAGCCCTCTCCCGCGGGAGAGGGTAATGATACATCAGAGAATTTGACCGAGAACCTGACGCAGATGGGCACCCGAACCCAGCAGGCCTGGGTTATCATGCACGATGAGATAAACGGGAATGTCCTGTACGTAGCTTCTGAAACGCCCTTTATCTTCAAACCCGCCGCGGAAACCGGAGGCTTTAAAGAAGTCGAGGAAGCGCGGCACGATCCCGCCCGCAATATAGACCCCGCCAAAGGTGCCCAGCGTTAGCGCCAGGTTGCCGCCGAACCGTCCCATAATAACGCAGAACAGCGAAAGAGCGCGACGGCAGTCGATGCAGCTGTCCGCCAGCGCGCGTTCAGTGACGTCTTTCGGCTGCAGGTTTTCCGGCAGACGACCGTCCGATTTCACAATCGCACGATACAGGTTCACCAGCCCCGGCCCTGACAGGACGCGCTCGGCGGAAACGTGGCCGATCTCCGCGCGTAACTCTTCGAGGATAATGCCCTCTTCTTCGCTGTTTGGCGCAAAGTCCACATGGCCGCCTTCACCCGGCAGGCTCACCCAGCGCTGAGCAACATGCACCAGGTGCGACACGCCCAGGCCGGTACCGGCGCCGTAAACCGCAATCGGCTTGCCTTCGACCGGTTCAGCGCCGCCAAACTGAATCAGGTGCTCCGGCTTCAGCATCGGGATCGCCATGGACACCGCGGTGAAGTCATTGATGATTTCCAGATGCGCAAAACCGAGATTCTTTTTCATCTCTGCGATGGAGAATGCCCAGGTATGGTTGGTCATTGCGACCCAGTCGCCGGTTATCGGGCAGGCAATGGCGATGCAGCCGTCTTCGACGCTCACCTGATGCTCTTCCAGATAGACGCGAACAACGGCCTCAAGGCTTGGGTAATCCAGCCCTGAGTAGGTCTTCGCCCGAGAAATTTCACCGCTACTTACATCGCATAATGCGAGACGCGCGTTCGTGCCGCCCACATCGCCTACCAAAGCATACTTTGTCATTCTTCTACTGCTCCGCTAAAGTCAGAATAAATCTTTCGGACACTGTAAATTCAAGGCGTGATAACAACAACGACCGGAAGGTGAATGCCCGTGGATTATCGATCTTCGTCACAGAATAACTTTACCGTTTCAGCACCTTTTGCACTATTGCCATAAGGCTTAATATGCAAAGTAACGTCATTGCATTTTGTACAAGGAAATCATCATGCTCCACCCGCGAGCCAGAACCATGCTGTTGCTGGCAATTCCGGCGCTGATCATTGGCGTGGCCTCAAGCCTGGTCCTTATCGTCGTGATGAAAATCGCGTCGGTGCTGCAAACTCTCTTATGGACAGCGCTTCCGGCAAAACTGGGGGTCACCGCGGATTCTTCGGCGTGGATCATCCTGATGCTGACGTTAACCGGTATTGCGGTGGGTCTGGCGATCCGTTTCAGTCCCGGCCACGCCGGACCGGACCCGGCGCTGGAACCCCTGATTGGCGCTCCGGTTCCCCCCTCTGCACTGCCGGGGCTGATCGTCGCGTTGATCGTGGGCCTGGCGGGCGGCGTCAGCCTGGGTCCCGAGCATCCGATTATGGCGGTGAATATTGGCCTGGCGGTGTTCCTCGGCGCACGCATTCTGCCTCGCGTCGGCGCGCTGGACTGGACCATCCTCGCCTCCGCAGGCACCATCGGGGCGCTTTTTGGCACGCCTGTCGCTGCTGCCCTGATCTTTTCTCAGACGTTGGCAAGTGATAACGACGTCCCGCTCTGGGATAAGCTGTTCGCTCCACTGATGGCCGCGGCTGCCGGCGCGCTGACGACAAGCCTGTTTTTCCATCCCCATTTTTCCCTCTCTCTGCCGCACTACGGAGAGATGCAGATTGCAGATATATTCAGCGGCGCCATCGTCGTCGCGATAGCCATCGCGCTGGGCATGGTGGCGGTATGGTGTCTTCCGCGCCTGCACCGGCTGGTGCATAAACTCAAACATCCGGTATTGATTCTGGGAACAGGGGGGCTAATCCTCGGTGTTTTAGGCGCAATTGGCGGAACGGTGACCCTGTTCAAAGGTCTGGACGAAATGCAGCAGCTGGCCTTCAGCCAGGTGTTTAGCGTGTCCGATTACCTGTTGTTTGCCGTCATCAAGCTGGCGGCGCTTGTCGTTGCTGCAGCGTGCGGTTTCCGCGGCGGGCGTATCTTCCCGGCGGTGTTTGTCGGCGTGGCGCTGGGGCTGATGCTGCACGAGCATGTCGACGCGGTTCCGGCGGCGATTACCGTATCCTGCTCTATTCTGGGGCTGGTACTGGTGGTGACGCGCGATGCATGGCTGAGCCTGTTTATGGCGGCGGTGGTGGTGCCGGATTCGACGCTGTTCCCGCTGCTCTGCATCGTGATGTTGCCCGCCTGGCTCCTGCTGGCGGGCAAACCGATGATGATGGCCTGGCGAAACGACAAATAATCAGGCGCTATTGCGCGCTTCCAGCGCTTTGGTAATCGCCCCCAGCAGCGGCGGGATATCGGCTTTTGGCAGCATCACCTCAATTAGCGAGAGCCGCTCGTGATGCGCCACTTTTTCCAGCACGTCCGCCAGCTGCTCCGCTTCACTGACTTGCCAGCACTGGGCCTGAGGATCGAGGCTCAGGGCCTGCGGGATTTGCGTCCAGTTCCATAGCGCAATGTCATTGTAACGCTGTTCCGGCCCGTGAATTGCCCTTTCAACCGTGTATCCTTCGTTGTTGAGCACCAGAATGATGGGATGTTGTTTATCACGCAACATTGACCCGAGCTCCTGGATGGTCAGCTGTGCCGCGCCATCCCCCGTCAGCACAATCACCCGCCGGTTCGGGCATGCCGTTTGCGCACCGAACGCCGCGGCCAGGGTGTAGCCGATCGAGCCCCACAGCGGCTGGACGATAAAATTCACGTCGGCAGGCAAACGCAGGTCAATCGCGCCGAAGGCCGAGGTGCCCTGATCGGCCAGGATGATGTCTCCCGGGCGAATAAACGTTTGCAGCGTTTGCCAGAAATTCTCCTGAGTAAGCGAGCCGTCCGGCTGAGGGAAATTCATCGCGCTGTGCGATGCCGGGACAGGCTTATCGTGAATATGCTGTTTGCACAGCTCCAGCAGCGCTTCAATGGCCTGGGCCATCGGGATGCCGGTAAACCAGATATCGCCGACGCGGGCGGCATGAGGCTGGACTTCTATCGTCTGTGCAGGCGTTAACTGATGGGTAAACCCGGCCGTCAGAGTATCGGTAAAACGCGTGCCGATGCACAGCACCGTATCCGCTCCCTCTATCGCCTCTTTTACCGGACCGGCACTGGCTGAACCGCTGTATGTACCGTAAAAACCAGCGTTACGTTCGTCGAATATGCCTTTGCCCATCAGCATCGTGGCATGCGCCATCGGCACATCCTTCACCCACTTCTGCAGCGCGTGCTTCAGCCCATGGCGCAGGACAAGAAAATCCGCTAACAGCGCGGTACGTTTACTCGCTGCCAGTTGACGCTCCGCAGCATCCCGGAACGCTTTCAGGCAGGCGCTATCGGCATGGGCATTCCTGAGCGTGAGAGCGTTTACAGGCGGCGTAGCGGCTTTTTTTGCCACATCGGCAGGTAACATCAAATAGCCGGGGCGACGTTCCCGGAGCATCGTCGTCAGTACCCGGTCGATTTCATAACAGGCGTTTTGTTCGGTCAGGATCGCCTGTGCAACGGTGATCGGCTCGCTCATTTGGTAAAAATGACGGAACTCACCATCGCCCAGCGTATGGTGCAGCAGTTCCCCCCTTTGTTGAGACGCCATACCCGGCGCGCCAACAATATGCAGCACCGGAACGTGCTCGGCATAGCTGCCCGCAATGCCGTTCATGGCACTTAATTCGCCGACGCCAAACGTCGTCAGCAGCGCGGCGAAGCCCTTACAGCGGGCATATCCGTCAGCGGCATAAGAGGCGTTTAACTCGTTGGCACAGCCCACCCAGCAGATATCCGGGCTGTCTATTACGTGGTCGAGAAACTGCAGGTTATAGTCGCCCGGCACGCCAAACAGATGATCGGCTCCACAATCTGTAAGACGGTCCAGCAGGTAATCGGCGACGCAGTACGGGGTACGCATAAACAGGTATCCTTCTGATGTTGACCTCACTTTGAGTATTAAATAAGCGTGATGGCTGTCCAGAATTGGTGATAAGAAGGATATGGAAAGAATGCTTTACAAAAAATGCTGGGCTATGCTGCTTTTTTTCACGTTAATGTAAACGTATACACTGATTTTTCTCTTCAGCACGAGAGGTCATACGAATGGGTTATCAGCCGGACAAAAATCGTTATCAGACAATGGAGTATCGCCGCTGTGGGCGAAGCGGAATCAGGTTGCCCGCGGTCTCGCTGGGGCTGTGGCATAACTTTGGTGACGCCACGCTTATCGAAAATAGCCGTCAACTTTTACAGCGCGCGTTCGATCTGGGTATTACGCATTTCGACCTTGCCAATAACTATGGTCCCCCGCCGGGGTCCGCCGAGCGTAATTTCGGCCGTATTTTACAGGAGGATTTCCTGCCCTGGCGCGACGAACTGATCGTCTCCACGAAAGCGGGATATACCATGTGGGACGGCCCTTATGGCGACTGGGGATCGCGCAAATATCTGCTGGCAAGCCTCGATCAAAGCCTGAAGCGTATGGGGCTGGAATATGTCGATATCTTCTATCATCACCGTCCTGACCCGGAAACACCGCTGCAGGAAACCATGAAAGCGCTTGACCAATTGGTGCGCCAGGGCAAAGCCCTGTATGTCGGGTTATCCAACTATCCTGCCGAGCTGGCGCGAAAAGCGATTGATATCCTGAATGACCTGGGCACGCCCTGCCTGATCCACCAGCCGAAATACTCGATGTTCGAACGTGCGCCGGAAGAGGGTTTGCTGGATGTTCTGCAGGAAAAAGGGGTCGGCTGTATTCCCTTCTCGCCGCTGGCAGGGGGACAGTTGACCAACCGGTATCTTAATGGTATTCCCGCCGATTCCCGTGCGGCAAGCGGCAGTCAATTCCTTAACCCTGAACAGATCACCGAAGAGAAGCTTGAGAAGGTGCGCCAGCTAAACGCCCTGGCAGAAAGCCGCGGCCAGAAACTCTCGCAGATGGCGCTTGCCTGGGTGTTACGCCATGAGGAGGTCACGTCGGTGCTAATCGGGGCCAGCAAAACGGCTCAGATTGATGATGCCGTGGGTATGCTGGAAAACCGCCAGTTTACCGCAGAAGAACTTTCTCTAATTGACCAGATCCTGAGCAGTTCAAAATAAAACCACTTTTAGCAAAAAGTGCTCTTCCTCGGGAATTCGGAGTTGAGGCGATGAAACGAGCCTTTACCAACTCGTAATATTGCGTTAACAGGCCCCACGAAGGCCCCGATCGTGAAGGAGAAAGAGTATGTTCAGGTCACTGATTCTTGCAGCGGTATTACTGGCTTCAGCCCCGCTGGTCGCCACTGCTGGCGAAATCACCCTGTTGCCATCAGTAAAATTACAAATTGGCGATCGTGACGACTACGGCAGATACTGGGACGGTGGCTACTGGCGCGACCGTGATTACTGGCATCGTCACTATGAGTGGCGCGGCGATCGCTGGTGGAAACATGACAACGGCAGACACCGCGGCTGGTATAAAGACAACGCCTATGAGCGCGGTTACCGTGAAGGCTGGCGGGATCGTGACGACCGTCGCGGCTGGGGTCGCGGCAAAGGTCATGGTCACGGCCATCATCACTAATCCAAAAGGAGCCCCTGCGGCTCCTTTTTTGTTAAAGACCCAGCGCGGTTCCCACCAACAACCACAAGTTCAGCGCCACGACGACCACCACGATGGCCCACCCGGCCCGTTTCACCAGCGTCGTATTAACCAGTTCGCCCATCAGAGTTTTATTGCTGGTGAAAATCAGCAGCGGCACCAGCGCCAGCGCAATACCAAAGCTCAGCAGCACCTGGCTCATCACCAGAATTCGCGTTGGATCGAGCCCCATCAGAATCACGATAAACGACGGAAGCATGGTGATAAAACGACGCACCCACAATGGAATATGGAAGCGAACAAATCCCTGCATCACCACCTGCCCTGCCAGCGTCCCCACCACCGTGGAGGAGAGACCGGCTGCAACCAGGCTCAGACCAAATATCGTGGCAGCAGCATGACTCAGTAACGGCTCCAGCGTGAGGTAAGCCTGGTCGAGATCGGCGACACCAGTATGACCGTTAAAGTGGAAAGCGGCGGCTGCGGTGGCCATCATCGCCAGATTCACAAAACCCGCGATGGTCATGGCGATTGCCACATCCCATTTGGTTGCCGAGTAGCGTTCTTTACGCGTCCCGCCGTGCAGATGCTGGGTTAACGAGGAGTGCAAATAAATGACATGCGGCATAATGGTCGCCCCAAGTACCCCGGCGGCCAGGAAAACCGCTTCCGAGGTTGGCAGGCTTGGGATCACCATGCCTTTTGCGAGCTGCGCCAGATTCGGCTGTGAGAAAATCAGCTCGACGATGTACGCCGCAGCAACAAACAGCAGCAGGCCACCAATGACCTTCTCCAGCGGTTTTTGCCCCCGACGCTGTAACATCAGGATCAGGAATGTGGCAATCCCGGTCAGCACCGCTCCCTGTAACAGCGACACGCCCAGAATCAGCTTAAAGCCGATCGCTGCCCCGATAAATTCAGCGAGATCGGTTGCCATGGCGATAATTTCCGCCTGAACCCAGTAGAGCCACACCGCCGGACGAGGATAATGGTCGCGAATTTGCTCCGCCAGGTTTTTACCCGTGGCAATCCCCAGTTTTGCAGAGAGCATCTGAATCAGCATCGCCATCAGGTTTGCCCAGACGACCACCCACAGCAGCTTATAGCCGAAACTGGCCCCGGCCTGAATATTGGTCGCAAAATTACCCGGATCGATATAGCCGATGGCAGCAATAAAAGCAGGTCCCATTAATGCGAACCGCAACTTGCGCGCGGCTCTACCACTGCTACCCTCTACGCGACTGTTTGTCATTATCTGCCTCTGGAAATATAGCCTTTGCTATGTTTAATGCTATCAAAGTGAGAATGATTATCAAGATCATTTAGAGAGTTTAAAATGATTTCTCTGATAGCTAAGAACAATAGATGGGCAGGTGGTGCGACATCACAGAATGTGAAAATGCGCGGTCATTTGTGAAGCGTAGCACACAAACTTAACTTTTCACTCATTTACCTAACATAACAAAAATGTATTGTGGATCACTAATTTTGAGACTCGTCACAGGATGTAACTATAGTGTGTCCCTGATCTCGTTTTCTTTTCGGTTGTTACATAGAATGTGCACGAAAATTAAACCTGCCTCATATTTGGAGCAAATATGGACCGCGTCCTTCATTTTGTCCTGGCACTTGTTGTCGTTACTGCACTCGCATTGCTGGTCAGCACAGACCGCAAAAAAATTCGTATTCGTTATGTTGTCCAGCTGCTGGTCATTGAAGTTTTACTTGCGTGGTTCTTCCTGAACTCCAACGTAGGCCTCGGCTTCGTGAAAGGCTTCTCCGAAATGTTCGAAAAACTGCTCGGATTTGCCAACGAAGGGACAAACTTTGTCTTCGGTAAAATGAACGACGAAGGTCTGGCATTCTTCTTCCTGAAGGTACTGTGCCCAATCGTCTTCATCTCCGCGCTGATCGGTATTCTGCAGCACATCCGCGTTCTGCCGTTCGTTATTCGTGGCATTGGTTTCCTGTTATCCAAAGTAAACGGCATGGGCAAGCTGGAATCTTTCAACGCCGTAAGTTCCCTGATCCTCGGTCAGTCTGAGAACTTCATCGCGTATAAAGATATCCTCGGCAAAATGTCCCGTAACCGCATGTACACCATGGCGGCAACCGCGATGTCTACCGTTTCCATGTCTATCGTGGGCGCGTACATGACCATGCTGGAGCCAAAATATGTGGTTGCAGCGCTGGTTCTGAATATGTTCAGCACCTTTATCGTTCTGTCGCTTATCAACCCGTATCGCGTTGACGCCAGCGAAGAGAACATCCAGATGTCTAACCTGCACGAAGGTCAGAGCTTCTTCGAAATGCTGGGTGAGTACATCCTGGCCGGTTTCAAAGTGGCGATTATCGTAGCCGCGATGCTGATCGGCTTTATCGCCCTGATCTCCGCACTGAACGCCCTGTTCGCCGCAGTGCTGGGCATCTCCTTCCAGGGCATCCTGGGCTACATCTTCTACCCTGTCGCATGGGTGATGGGTGTTCCGGCTCATGAAGCGCTGCAGGTGGGCAGTATCATGGCGACCAAACTGGTTTCTAACGAATTCGTTGCGATGATGGATCTGCAGAAAATCGCCAGCACGCTCTCTCCACGTGCGGAAGGCATTCTGTCCGTATTCCTGGTCTCCTTCGCGAACTTCTCGTCCATCGGTATTATCGCCGGTGCGATTAAAGGCCTGAACGAAGAACAGGGTAACGTGGTTTCTCGCTTTGGCCTGAAACTGGTTTACGGCTCCACCCTGGTGAGCGTCCTGTCAGCTTCTATTGCTGCGCTGGTTCTGTAACGTTTACCGTAAAAAAAACCGGGAGACTTGCTCTAATGCCAGTCAGTTAAGACTCTGACTGGCCCTTTTTCGGGGCTGTGGGGTATCTCCAGGGCCTTTCCT
>NZ_JADBRS010000022.1:0-81203 GCF_014930775.1 Enterobacter cloacae complex sp. P38RS | reverse complement strand
CGGTAGTTCAGTCGGTTAGAATACCTGCCTGTCACGCAGGGGGTCGCGGGTTCGAGTCCCGTCCGTTCCGCCACTTATTAAGACGTTAAGCCTGCCAGTAATGGCAGGCTTAGTGGCAAAAAACTTTAGGGGCGTAGCTCAGTTGGTAGAGCACCGGTCTCCAAAACCGGGTGTCGCGAGTTCGAGTCTCTCCGCCCCTGCCATATAGAATCCTTTGCTTCGGCAAAGGATTTTTTTTTGCCTGAAACCCGATGAGATTTCAGCATTCTTAAATGCAGCCAGCGTCCCTGCTGGCCTCAGCATCAATCCATTACATTGATTTTTAATAGATCTTTTATTTGCGATTGCTTGTCGCTATTTTGCAACCAAATCGCATACAGCGGCCGCGAAAGGGTAGTGGAATCCACCACGGTATGCAGTCCAGGCTTGGTATCTGCCCAACGGACTGGTAACCAGGTGCAACCCTTCAGCAAGGGGAGTTGCTGACAGGCAATCTCGGCAGAACTGGTTGTTAACTGTGGAACATCATCAGGTGCGATCAATCCCGTCTCATGTTGCTGAAAATCAGGTCCCCACTCCAGCCGCAAATAGGTCAGGTCTGCTTTCATCTTTGAGGGTTCAGAAGCATAAAGAGCTAGACCGAACTGTCCAACAATCTGGCTGCTAAATTCGTCCATCTTGGGGGCTTCTGTAGTGATCAGCAGATCCAATTGACGCTCATGAAGTTGCTTAACCAGCGACTGACGTTGCGCAATTCTGGCTTCAAACTGTAAATGGCCATGGGAGTGATATAGCCGGGTAAGCCACTGACTGAGCATGCATTCCCACAGAGATGCGCTGGCCCCTATCGAGAACTCGTTGTGCCTCGACGTATGCGCAACCTCTTTGCGCGCTGCCTGCCAGGTATTCATCAATGTCTCCGCATACGGAAGCAGTTTTTCACCAGCAGGCGTGAGGCGGATATTGTTGCGATGGCGGGTAAAAAGATTCACACCCAGTTGATTTTCCAGCTGTCGAATACGAAAACTGACTGCTGACTGCGTCAGGTAAAGGGCTTCAGCGGCTCGCCCGAAGTGACGCGTTCTGCTCACTTCAAGGAAAGTTTTTAGCAATTCCGTATCCACATCTTTCTCCGCAAAATAATTTGTCGTTATGATTTAAATGTTTTGTTTTACACTCTGTCAAGCGTAACTAATACTCCGCGCCATAAATAGCTCGGCCAAAGAATTAGGAGCGTGTAGGATGGCGGAAAGCTTTACGACGACTAATCGTTTTTTCGACAATAAACATTATCCGCGCGGGTTCTCTCGTCACGGCGATTTCACCATCAAAGAGGCGCAGCTGCTTGAGCGTCATGGTTATGCCTTTAACGAGCTGGATCTGGGTAAACGTGAGCCTGCAACTGAAGATGAAAAGCAGTTTGTCTCAGTGTGCCGTGGTGAGCGTGAGCCGCAGTCTGAAGCAGAACGTGTATGGATCAAGTACATGGCTCGCATTAAGCGTCCAAAACGTTTCCATACGCTGTCTGGCGGTAAACCGCAGATGGAAGGTGCAGAAGACTACACCGAGTCTGACGACTAATAAAAAAAGGGGCTACGGCCCCTTTTTTTATGCCAGTAACTTTTGCAGATGCAAAAGCAAACGATCGATCGCCCGATAGCTCAGCGCTTCCTGCAAGTGTTTCCTCGCAATATCAGTACAGCCCTCCACGTCCGCAATGGTTCTGGCTACTTTTAACAAGCGCTGCCACGCACGTATGGAAAGCCCAAAGCGCGTCAACGTCTCCTCCAGCCAAGCCGCATCTTCAACGTTAAGAGAACAAAACTGTCGGATCCCTGCATTATCCAGTCGTGCATTCAGCCTGTTTTGACGGGCATACTGTCTCGCCTGTGCCGCGATAACCCGCTCGCGAACATGCGCGGAGCTTTCACCCAGTTTATCCGTCTGCCTGAGCAGGCCCGGCGGCGGAAGGGGGATTTCCAGTGATAAATCGAAACGGTCGAGAAACGGGCCAGACAGCTTTCCCAGATAGCGCAGCGTCTGCTCTGGCGTACAGCGGTTATGGTTGCCCTGATAATGCCCCGTCGGACTGGGGTTCATCGCCGCCACGAGCTGAAAACGGGCGGGATAGCTTATTTTGGCTCGCGTGCGTGAAATATGTATCTCACCGGATTCAATGGGCTCCCTCAGCGCATCCAGCACGCGGCGCTCAAACTCAGGCAACTCATCGAGAAACAGAATGCCATTGTGTGCCAGCGAGATCTCACCCGGCCCCGGAATAGACCCACCGCCGACCATTGCCGTCAGTGACGCGCTATGATGCGGGGAACGAAAGGGACGTCGACGCCACTGTTTGTGCAACGACGTCGAACCGATCAGGCTATAGATGGCGGCGCTTTCCAGCGCTTCATGGTTATTAAGCGGCGGGAGCAACCCGCTTAGCCTGCTCGCCAGCATGGTTTTGCCCGTACCCGGCGGGCCAATCAGCAGGAGATTGTGCCCACCCGCTGCCGTAATCTCCAGCGCCCGTTTCCCTTGCTCCTGTCCCATGATCTCGCTGAGGTCTTCTGGCGCATCCGCTATAGCCTCGTCGCACTCTTCCGGCTCGGACAGTTCATGGCGGCCTTCCAGCCAGGCGCACACTTCCTGAAGATGCCCGGCGATAAGACATCCCTTTTCTGCAATAAGACTCACTTCTGATGCGTTTTCATTGGCCACAACGATTTGCCGCCCTGCACGTATGGCTTCCAGCGCTCCCGATATCGCACCGGGAACGCCTCTCAGTGCGCCTGTGAGCGCGAGTTCACCCACGAACTCATACGAGCCTAGCCTGGTCGTATTAAGCTGCTCAGAAGCCGCGAGAAGCGCAATTGCGATAGGTAAATCGTATCGCCCCCCCTCTTTGGGCAGGTCGGCGGGAGCAAGGTTGATGGTGATCTTCTTTGCGGGGAAGGTATAACCGCTGTTTATTATTGCGCTACGAACGCGGTCCCTGGCCTCTTTAACCGTGGTTTCAGGTAACCCTACAAGCGTGAGTCCGGGCAGCCCATTACTCAAATGAACCTCTACGGAAATAAGCGGAGCCTTTACCCCGAGAGCTGCTCGCGTATAAACAACCGACAGTGACATTTGTACTACCTCCTGGTTTGACTATGCCAGTGCCTGTTTGCTCTGTTTAGCCTCTTTTGACGTATTTACGCTGCCTGTTCAGAGATTTTCAGGGGGCATTGAAACCATTGCATCACCGTGGAAGCACACTCGCAAAATGTAAAAAGGCGCGCTTTAACGGTTAGATCTGCAATAAAAAATGAAAAATATTCACTTCCAAATTTCCTCATATAAAACAATGCGTTCATGAAATTTGGTTCGCTTGCTAATCAAATCCTTCATAAATAAATCTTGTGTTTGATTTAAAAACTGTGATAACTCTTTAGGTATTCCTTCGAACAAGATGCAAAAAGAACTGAAAATGACAGCCCTTCTACGAGTGATTAGCCTGGTCGTGATTAGCGTGGTGGTGATTATTATCCCACCGTGCGGGGCTGCACTTGGACGAGGAAAGGCTTAGAAATCAAGCCTTAACGAACTAAGACCCCCGCACCGAAAGGTCCGGGGGTTTTTTTATGACTAAAAAACTTAAATGAGGAGCAGAGAATGACGACTAGCACAAAATTCTGTTTCTCCAGATTTATGACGGGGAACTAACTATGAATGGGGCACAATGGGTAGTACATGCGTTGCGCGCGCAGGGAGTCGAAACCGTATTCGGTTATCCAGGTGGCGCAATTATGCCGATTTACGATGCACTGTATGACGGCGGCGTGGAACACCTCTTGTGCCGACACGAGCAGGGCGCAGCGATGGCAGCCATCGGCTATGCCCGCGCGACCGGTAAAACCGGTGTGTGCATGGCGACCTCAGGTCCGGGCGCAACGAACCTGATCACCGGCCTGGCTGACGCGCTGCTCGATTCCGTTCCTGTCGTGGCGATTACCGGTCAAGTGGCCTCTCCGTTCATCGGCACCGATGCCTTCCAGGAAGTAGACGTCCTCGGCTTATCGCTGGCCTGCACCAAGCACAGCTTCCTCGTTCAGTCCCTCGAAGAGCTGCCGCGCGTGATGGCCGAAGCGTTCGAGGTTGCCAGTTCTGGCCGTCCTGGCCCGGTTCTGGTAGATATCCCGAAAGATATCCAGGTTGCACCTGGCGATCTGGAGCCGCATTTCTCCACCGTGAAAAGCGACGATGCGTTTCCGCATGCAGAGGTTGAAGAGGCGCGTCAGATGATGGCGCAGGCGAAGCAGCCGATGCTGTACGTCGGCGGCGGGGTGGGGATGGCGCAGGCTGTTCCGGCGCTTCGCGCGTTCCTTGCAACCACGCAAATGCCCGCCACCTGCACCCTGAAAGGTCTGGGTGCGGTAGACGCGGACTACCCGTACTACCTCGGCATGCTGGGAATGCACGGCACTAAAGCGGCAAACCTGGCGGTGCAGGAGTGCGACTTGCTTATCGTCGCAGGCGCCCGTTTTGACGACCGCGTCACCGGCAAGCTGAATACCTTCGCGCCGAATGCCAAAGTGATCCATATGGATATCGACCCGGCGGAGATGAACAAACTGCGTCAGGCGCACGTGGCGTTGCAGGGCGATCTTAACGCGCTGTTACCGGCGCTGGAGCAGCCGCTGGATATCAACGCATGGCGTCAGCACACCGCAGACATGCGCGCTGAGCATGCCTGGCGTTACGATCACCCCGGCGATGCCATCTACGCACCGCTGCTGTTGAAGCAGTTGTCCGACCGTAAACCCGCCGACAGCGTGGTGACGACGGATGTGGGCCAGCATCAGATGTGGTCAGCCCAGCATATGACCTACACCCGCCCGGAGAACTTCATCACCTCCAGCGGCTTAGGCACGATGGGCTTTGGCCTGCCGGCAGCCGTTGGCGCACAGGTGGCCCGCCCGAACGATACCGTGATCTGTATCTCCGGTGACGGCTCCTTCATGATGAACGTTCAGGAGCTCGGCACCGTGAAGCGCAAGCAGTTACCGCTGAAGATCGTGTTGCTCGATAACCAGCGTTTAGGGATGGTTCGCCAGTGGCAGCAGCTGTTCTTCCAGGAGCGTTACAGCGAGACAACCCTGACCGATAACCCCGATTTCCTCACCCTGGCCAGCGCCTTCGGCATTCCTGGCCAGCACATCACCCGTAAAGACCAGGTTGAAGCGGCACTCGACACCATGCTGTCAAGCGAAGGGCCATACCTGCTTCATGTCTCAATCGACGAGCTTGAGAACGTCTGGCCGTTGGTACCGCCCGGTGCCAGTAACTCACAAATGCTGGAGAAATTATCATGATGCAACATCAGGTCGCCGTGCAGGCTCGCTTCAACCCGGAAACGTTAGAACGCGTATTGCGCGTGGTTCGCCACCGTGGCTTTCAGATTTGCTCTATGAATATGGAAACGGCCACCGACGCCCAGAACATCAGTATCGAATTAACCGTTGCCAGCCCGCGGCCGGTCGACTTACTGTTTAGTCAGTTATCAAAGCTGGTAGACGTTGCCCATGTTGCCATCTGCCAGAGCACAACCACATCACAACAAATCCGCGCTTGAGCGTGACAGGACGAAAAAATGACGACAAAAAAAGCTGATTACATTTGGTTCAATGGTGAGATGGTTCGCTGGGAAGACGCGAAAGTTCACGTGATGTCCCACGCGCTGCACTACGGTACCTCCGTGTTTGAAGGCATCCGTTGCTACGATTCTCACAAAGGGCCAGTGGTGTTCCGCCATCGCGAACACATGCAGCGTCTGCATGACTCAGCCAAAATTTATCGTTTCCCGGTCTCTCAAAGCGTTGATGAGCTGATGGAAGCCTGCCGCGAAGTGATTCGCCAGAACAAACTGACCAGCGCCTATATTCGTCCGCTGGTCTTTGTGGGTGACGTGGGCATGGGCGTGAACCCGCCGGCCGGTTACAACACCGATGTGATCATTGCTGCGTTCCCGTGGGGCGCCTACCTGGGCGCAGAAGCACTGGATCAGGGGATCGACGCAATGGTTTCTTCCTGGAACCGCGTGGCGCCAAATACCATCCCGACTGCCGCAAAAGCGGGCGGTAACTACCTCTCCTCACTGCTGGTCGGCAGCGAAGCGCGCCGCCACGGCTATCAGGAAGGCATCGCCCTCGACGTGAACGGCTACATCTCAGAAGGCGCGGGCGAAAACCTGTTTGAAGTAAAAGACGGCATTCTGTTTACCCCGCCGTTCACCTCTTCCGCGCTGCCGGGCATCACCCGCGACGCCATCATCAAGCTGGCGAAAGATCTGGGTATCGAAGTGCGCGAGCAGGTGCTGTCCCGCGAATCCCTCTACCTGGCAGACGAAGTGTTCATGTCCGGTACCGCGGCTGAAATCACGCCGGTTCGCAGCGTCGACGGTATTCAGGTGGGTGAAGGTCGCTGTGGTCCAGTGACCAAACGCATCCAGCAAGCCTTCTTCGGCCTTTTCACCGGCGAAACAGAAGACAAATACGGCTGGTTGGATCAGGTTAATCACTAAATATAAATGTGGGACGGCACGCACCGTCCCATTAAATAGTCAGACGGGAGTCAATAAAGCATGCCTAAGTATCGTTCAGCCACCACCACCCACGGCCGTAACATGGCGGGTGCCCGCGCACTGTGGCGCGCCACCGGAATGACCGACGCCGATTTCGGCAAGCCAATTATCGCCGTGGTGAACTCTTTCACCCAGTTTGTACCGGGCCACGTGCATCTGCGCGATCTCGGTAAGCTGGTTGCCGAGCAAATCGAAGCCTCCGGCGGCGTGGCGAAAGAGTTCAACACCATTGCGGTGGATGATGGTATCGCAATGGGCCACGGGGGAATGCTCTATTCACTGCCGTCGCGCGAGCTGATCGCCGACTCGGTGGAGTATATGGTCAACGCCCACTGCGCCGATGCGATGGTCTGTATCTCCAACTGCGACAAAATCACCCCGGGGATGCTGATGGCCTCCCTGCGCCTGAACATTCCGGTGATCTTCGTCTCCGGCGGTCCGATGGAGGCGGGTAAAACCAAGCTCTCCGACAAAATCATCAAGCTCGACCTGGTCGATGCGATGATCCAGGGCGCAGACCCGAAAGTCTCTGACGAGCAGAGCGATCAGGTGGAACGCTCCGCGTGCCCGACCTGCGGCTCTTGTTCCGGCATGTTCACGGCCAACTCCATGAACTGCCTGACCGAAGCGCTGGGCCTTTCCCAGCCGGGCAACGGCTCGCTGCTGGCGACCCACGCCGACCGTAAGCAGCTGTTCCTCAACGCCGGTAAACGTATCGTTGAGCTGACCAAACGCTACTACGAGGAGGACGATGCCAGCGCGCTGCCGCGCAATATCGCCAGTAAAGCGGCGTTCGAAAACGCCATGACGCTGGATATCGCCATGGGCGGCTCCACTAACACCGTTCTGCACCTGCTGGCCGCCGCGCAGGAAGCCGAAATCGACTTCACCATGAGCGACATCGACAAGCTCTCCCGCAAAGTGCCGCAGCTGTGTAAAGTCGCGCCGAGTACCCAGAAGTACCACATGGAAGACGTGCACCGTGCGGGTGGTGTCATAGGTATCCTGGGCGAGCTGGATCGCGCCGGGCTGCTGAACCGCGACGTGAAAAACGTCCTCGGCCTGACGCTGCCGGAATCGCTGGACCAGTACGACGTGATGCTGACCAAAGACGACGCGGTGAAAAAGATGTTCCGCGCCGGTCCGGCCGGTATTCGCACCACCCAGGCGTTCTCGCAGGATTGCCGCTGGGACACGCTGGATGACGACCGTGCTGAAGGCTGCATCCGCTCGCTGGAGCACGCCTACAGCAAAGACGGCGGTCTGGCGGTGCTGTACGGTAACTTTGCGGAAAACGGCTGCATCGTGAAAACCGCAGGCGTGGACGACAGTATCCTGAAATTCACCGGTCCGGCGAAAGTGTACGAAAGCCAGGACGAGGCGGTAGACGCCATCCTCGGCGGCAAAGTGGTGGAAGGCGACGTGGTTGTCATTCGCTACGAAGGGCCGAAAGGCGGTCCGGGCATGCAGGAGATGCTCTACCCAACCACCTTCCTGAAATCCATGGGCCTCGGTAAAGCCTGCGCGCTGATCACCGACGGGCGTTTCTCCGGCGGCACGTCTGGTCTCTCCATCGGCCACGTCTCCCCGGAAGCGGCAAGCGGCGGCAACATCGCGATCATCGAAGATGGCGACCTGATCGAAATCGACATTCCGAATCGCGGCATTCAGCTCAAGCTGAGCGACCAGGAGATTGCGGCCCGTCGTGAAGCGCAGGAAGCCCGCGGCGACAAAGCCTGGACGCCGAAAGATCGCCAGCGCGAAGTCTCCTTCGCCCTGCGCGCCTACGCGAGCCTTGCAACCAGTGCAGATAAAGGCGCGGTGCGCGATAAATCTAAACTTGGGGGCTAATGATGGCCGAGTCACAACCCTTATCCGCCGCCCCTGAGGGGGCGGAATACCTGAGAGCGGTGCTACGCGCGCCGGTCTATGAAGCTGTGCAGGTCACGCCCCTGCAAAAAATGGAAAAACTCTCCTCGCGCCTCGACAACGTCATTCTGGTGAAGCGCGAAGACCGCCAGCCGGTGCACAGCTTTAAGCTGCGCGGTGCCTACGCGATGATGGCTGGGCTGACGGATGAGCAGAAAGCGCGCGGCGTCATTACCGCGTCGGCGGGCAACCACGCCCAGGGCGTTGCCTTCTCCTCGGCCCGTCTGGGTCTGAAAGCGCTGATCGTGATGCCGGTTGCTACCGCGGACATCAAAGTCGACGCGGTGCGCGGTTTTGGCGGGGAAGTGCTGCTCCACGGCGCGAATTTTGACGAAGCCAAAGCCAAAGCGATTGAGCTGGCGCAGCAGCAGGGCTTTACCTGGGTGCCGCCGTTCGATCACCCGATGGTGATTGCCGGGCAGGGCACGCTGGCGCTTGAGCTGTTGCAGCAGGATGCCCATCTCGACCGCGTCTTCGTCCCAGTGGGCGGCGGCGGGCTGGCCGCAGGCGTGGCGGTGCTGATTAAACAGCTGATGCCGCAGATCAAAGTCATCGCCGTTGAGGCGGAAGACTCTGCCTGCCTGAAGGCGGCGCTGGACGCCGGTCATCCGGTAGACCTGCCGCGTGTCGGGCTGTTTGCCGAGGGCGTGGCGGTGAAGCGCATTGGCGATGAAACCTTCCGCCTGTGCCAGGAGTATCTCGACGATATCGTCACCGTCGACAGCGACGCCATCTGCGCGGCAATGAAAGATCTGTTCGAAGATGTACGTGCGGTGGCGGAGCCGTCCGGCGCGCTGGCGCTGGCGGGGATGAAAAAATACATCGCCCAGCACAACATTCGCGGCGAGCGGCTGGCGCACGTGCTCTCTGGTGCGAACGTGAACTTCCACGGCCTGCGCTACGTTTCCGAGCGCTGCGAGCTGGGCGAACAGCGTGAAGCGCTGCTGGCGGTGACGATTCCGGAAGAGAAGGGCAGCTTCCTCAAGTTCTGCCAGCTGCTGGGCGGTCGTTCGGTAACGGAGTTCAACTACCGCTTTGCCGATGCGAAAGATGCCTGCATTTTTGTCGGCGTGCGTCTGAGCCGGGGCGTGGAGGAACGTAAAGAGATCCTCAGCCTGCTGCACGATGGCGGCTACAGCGTGGTCGATCTGTCCGACGATGAAATGGCGAAGCTGCACGTGCGTTACATGGTTGGCGGTCGTCCCTCAAAGCCGCTCCAGGAACGCCTGTTCAGCTTCGAGTTCCCGGAATCACCGGGCGCGTTGCTCAAGTTCCTGCACACGTTGGGCACGCACTGGAACATCTCTCTGTTCCACTACCGCAGCCACGGCACCGACTACGGGCGCGTGCTGGCGGCGTTCGAACTGGGCGAGCACGAGCCGGATTTCGAAACGCGGCTGAACGAGCTGGGCTATGAGTGCCACGACGAAACCCATAACCCGGCGTTCAGGTTCTTTCTGGCTGGCTAGTGGTTCGGCAATATCGTCCAGAACGCATCAATAAGCGGCTCATGCAGCCGCTTTTTTTGTGCGCACACGCCTAGCTCAAACGGCGTCTTCTCGTCGCTGCGCTCCAGAATCATCACGCGATTACGCACCGGTTCCGGGCTGTTTTCCAGCACCACTTCCGGCAGCAGCGCCACGCCGCAGCCGAGCGCCACCATCGACACCATCGCCTCATGACCGCTAACGGTGGCGTAAATCGACGGATTGCTGATTTTCTGACGGCGGAACCACAGCTCGATGCGGCGGCGCACCGGCCCCTGATCGGCCATGATAAACGGCACCGTCGACCAGTCCGGTTTTTCTACCGATACCTGATTACGCACCGGGCAGGGCAGCGCCGGGGCAATCAGCACCACAGCCAGATTCTCCAGCATTGAGAACGCCACCGCGCCCGGCAGGGTTTCGGGTTTTCCGGCAATGGCCAGATCCGCTTCGCCGGTCACCACTTTTTCCATTGCGTCGGCGGCGTCGCCGGTGGTGAGCTTAATTTCAACCGACGGATGCGCTGCGCGGAAGCGGTCGAGAATGGGGGGCAGATGGCTGTAGGCGGCGGTCACGGAGCAGAAAATATGCAGCTCACCGGAGAGTGATGGCCCCTGCTGATCAATAGAGTGCCGCAGCTGCTGGTACTGTAATAGCGTCTGCTGGGCAAAAATGCGCAGCTCTTCGCCCGCTTCCGTGAGGGTAACGGTACGGTTATCGCGCGCGAAAAGCGGCTGGCCGAGGTCTTCCTCAAGGCGCTGGATCTGGCGCGAAAGCGTGGACGGGCTGACGTGCATCGCCCGGGCGCTGCGGCCAAAGTGACGGCTTTCCGCCAGGTGCAGGAACATTTTTAGATCGCGTAAATCCACCGATTCCACTCCCTCTTTTTACATTGCAAAAATTGCAATGTGACGTTGTGAATATATCAATTTCCGCAATAAATTTCCTGTTGTAATGTGGGTACATTCTCGCTGAAACGCGAACCGAACAATAAGACACACAACATCACGAGGTATCACCCATGGCTAACTACTTTAATACACTGAACTTGCGCCAGCAGCTGGCGCAGCTGGGCAAATGCCGCTTCATGGCGCGCGATGAATTTGCCGATGGCGCGAGCTACCTTCAGGGTAAAAAAGTGGTCATCGTCGGCTGTGGCGCACAGGGTCTGAACCAGGGCCTGAACATGCGTGACTCCGGTCTGGATATCTCTTACGCCCTGCGTAAAGAAGCGATTGCCGAGAAGCGCGCTTCATGGCGTAAAGCGACTGAAAACGGCTTCAAAGTGGGTACCTATGAAGAGCTGATCCCGCAGGCGGACCTGGTCGTTAACCTGACGCCGGACAAGCAGCACTCTGACGTGGTGCGTTCCGTACAGCCGCTGATGAAAGACGGCGCCGCGCTGGGTTACTCCCACGGCTTCAACATCGTTGAAGTGGGCGAGCAGATCCGTAAAGACATCACCGTAGTGATGGTGGCGCCGAAGTGCCCGGGTACCGAAGTGCGTGAAGAGTACAAGCGTGGCTTCGGCGTGCCGACGCTTATCGCAGTTCACCCGGAAAACGATCCGAAAGGCGAAGGCATGGCGATTGCCAAAGCCTGGGCTGCGGCGACCGGCGGTCACCGCGCTGGCGTGCTGGAATCTTCCTTCGTTGCGGAAGTGAAATCTGACCTGATGGGCGAGCAGACCATTCTGTGTGGCATGCTGCAGGCGGGTTCTCTGCTTTGCTTCGACAAGCTGGTGGAAGAAGGTACCGACCCGGCATACGCAGAAAAACTGATTCAGTTCGGCTGGGAAACCATCACCGAAGCGCTGAAGCAGGGCGGTATTACGCTCATGATGGACCGTCTGTCCAACCCGGCAAAACTGCGTGCTTACGCTTTGTCTGAACAGCTGAAAACCATTATGGCGCCGCTGTTCCAGAAACATATGGACGACATCATCTCCGGCGAATTCTCTTCCGGCATGATGGCGGACTGGGCCAACGACGACAAGAAACTGCTGACCTGGCGTGAAGAGACCGGTAAAACCGCGTTCGAAACTGCGCCGCAGTATGAAGGTAAAATCGGCGAGCAGGAGTACTTCGATAAAGGCGTACTGATGATTGCGATGGTGAAAGCAGGCGTTGAGCTGGCGTTCGAAACCATGGTGGATTCCGGCATCATCGAAGAGTCGGCGTACTACGAATCTCTGCACGAGCTGCCGCTGATCGCGAACACCATTGCCCGTAAGCGTCTGTACGAAATGAACGTGGTTATCTCTGATACCGCAGAATACGGTAACTATCTGTTCTCTTACGCCTGCGTACCGCTGCTGAAAGAGTTCATGACTACCCTGCAGACGGGCGATCTGGGCAAAGCGATTGCGGAAGGTGCGGTAGACAACGCGCAGCTGCGCGACGTAAACGAAGCGATTCGCAGCCACCAGATCGAGAAAGTGGGCCACAAACTGCGCGGCTACATGACTGATATGAAACGTATTGCTGTAGCAGGTTAACAACCTTGTCGGGTGGCGCTTCGCTTACCCGACCTACAAAAACGTAAGATGTAGGCCGGGTAAGGCGCAGCCGCCACCTGGCTTTTTTATTTGCGATACAGCACTTTAATAATGTGATAACCGAACTGGGTATGCAGCGGACCGGTTGGCTCCAGCACCGGGCAGGAGAAGACCACTTTATCGAACGCCGGAACCATCTGGCCTTGACGGAATTCGCCTAAATCGCCGCCACGCTTGCCTGACGGACAAATAGAGTGCTTCTTCGCCAGCTTGCCGAAGTCGGCGCCGTTTTTGATCTGCTCCAGAAGATCCAGAGCCAGTTTCTCTTCTTTAACAAGAATATGCAGTGCTGCTGCTGTTTTTGCCATGATCGTGCCTTGAGTGGTATGGATTAGGCTCGCTATACTACCACGCTGTTATTCTCCCCTCCTGACTTTCATTGAGCGATCATTTATGCGTTTAAATCCCGGACAACAACAAGCCGTCGAATTTGTAACCGGACCGTGTCTGGTGCTGGCGGGTGCAGGATCCGGTAAAACGCGCGTCATCACCAATAAGATTGCGCACCTGATCCGCGGCTGCGGCTATCAGGCCCGCCACATTGCGGCGGTTACCTTTACCAACAAAGCGGCGCGCGAGATGAAAGAGCGTGTTGGCCAGACGCTGGGGCGCAAAGAGGCGCGCGGGCTGATGATCTCTACCTTCCACACGCTGGGGCTGGATATCATTAAACGTGAATACGCCGCGCTGGGGATGAAATCCAACTTTTCGCTGTTCGATGACACCGACCAGGTGGCGTTGCTCAAAGAGCTCACCGAGGGGCTGATCGAGGATGATAAGGTGCTGTTGCAGCAGCTGATCTCAACGATCTCGAACTGGAAAAACGATCTGATGACCCCGGCCCAGGCTGCGGCGATCGCCAAAGGCGAACGGGATCGGATCTTTGCCCACTGCTATGGTCTGTACGACGCGCACATGAAAGCGTGCAACGTGCTGGACTTCGACGATCTGATCCTCTTACCGACGCTGCTTTTACAGCGAAATGAAGAGGTGCGCGAGCGCTGGCAGAATAAAATCCGCTACCTGCTGGTGGATGAATATCAGGACACCAACACCAGCCAGTACGAGCTGGTGAAGCTGCTGGTGGGGCAGCGCGCGCGCTTCACCGTGGTTGGCGATGATGACCAGTCAATTTACTCCTGGCGCGGCGCACGCCCGCAAAACCTGGTGCTTCTGAGCAAAGATTTCCCCGCGCTGCAGGTGATTAAGCTGGAGCAGAACTACCGTTCCTCCGGGCGCATCCTGAAGGCGGCAAACATCCTGATTGCCAATAACCCGCACGTTTTTGAAAAGCGTCTCTTCTCCGAGCTTGGCTACGGTACGGAGCTGAAGGTGCTCAGCGCCAATAATGAAGAGCATGAGGCGGAGCGCGTGACGGGCGAACTGATCGCCCACCACTTCGTCAATAAAACCGAATACAAGGATTACGCGATCCTCTATCGCGGCAATCACCAGTCGCGCGTCTTTGAAAAGATGCTGATGCAGAACCGCATTCCGTACAAAATTTCCGGCGGCACTTCGTTCTTCTCGCGGCCAGAAATTAAAGATCTGCTGGCCTATCTGCGCGTGCTCACGAACCCGGATGACGACAGCGCATTTCTGCGCATCGTGAATACACCAAAGCGCGAGATTGGTCCGGCGACGCTGCAAAAGCTGGGCGAATGGGCGATGACCCGCAATAAGAGCCTGTTTACCGCCAGCTTTGATATGGGGCTGAGCCAGACGCTGACGGGGCGCGGGTATGATAATTTAACCCGCTTTACTCACTGGCTGGGTGAAGTGCAGCGCCTGGCTGAGCGCGAACCCGTGGCGGCGGTACGCGATCTGATCCACGGCATTGACTACGAATCCTGGCTGTACGAAACCTCTGCCAGCCCGAAAGCGGCAGAAATGCGTATGAAAAACGTTAACCAGCTTTTTAGCTGGATGACCGAAATGCTGGAAGGCTCTGAGATAGATGAGCCGATGACGTTAACGCAGGTGGTCACCCGCTTTACCCTGCGCGACATGATGGAGCGCGGCGAGAGCGAAGAAGAGGCCGACCAGGTTCAGCTGATGACGCTGCATGCGTCAAAGGGGCTGGAGTTCCCGTATGTGTATCTGGTCGGTATGGAAGAAGGTTTATTGCCGCACCAGAGCAGCATTGATGAAGATAATGTCGACGAGGAGCGCCGTCTGGCCTACGTGGGGATCACCCGCGCGCAAAAGGAGCTGACGTTCACGCTCTGTAAAGAGCGCCGTCAGTACGGTGAACTCGTGCGCCCGGAACCCAGCCGTTTCCTGCTGGAACTGCCGCAGGACGATCTGATCTGGGAACAGGAGCGCAAAGTGATTACCGCGGAAGAGCGGATGCACAAAGGGCAGGCTAACGTGGCGAACATTCGCGCCATGCTGGCAAAAGCCAAAGAGAAGGGATAATGATGAGTAGGCCGGGTAAGGCTAAGCCGCCACCCGGCAGTGTTCAGCGTATTACTTCACCTCAAGCACCCAGTGCACATAGCTCTGCCACTGGCACTCCTGCTCGATCATCTCTGCCCCAAGCGGGTGATTCTCAATCCAGTTTTCCGGCAGCGTCAGCGTCAGCTTCTCATCATCGGCTAGCAGATTAATGGCGGGTAACAAATCATCGCGGCGGCGGCTGGCAAACAGAATTGCCAGACGCAGCAGGCGACACAGATGCTCGGCCACGCGCGGCGGTACGGCATTTTGCTGATGCAAAGAGGAGAGATCGACGGCGTTGGTCTGGTTCAGCAGCAGCGTTGCCAGCAGCTTTTTCTGTGCGGGCGTGTAGCCCGGCAAATCCAGGTTGCGCACCAGATACGCTGCGTGAGCAGGTGCCTGCTTAAAATCTATACTGAGCCCCACCTCGTGCAGCGCACAGGCGCTCAGCAATAAATCGCGGCTCAGATGATCAAGATCCCAGGCGTTAGCGACCTGGTCGGCAAAGCGTGATGCCAGCTGTGATACGCGGCCAGCCTGATCGATATCAACCAGAAAACGACGCTGGACGTTGCGCAGCGTACGGTTGCGGATGTCCTGATCCACCGACAGATGCAGCATCCCGTAGACCAGACCTTCGCGCAGCGCGCCGCCGGCCAGGGTCATACACTGGATATTAAGTTCGGTGAATATGGCGATCAGAATGGCCAGCCCGCTTGGGAAAACCAGGGCTCGTTCCAGCGTCAGGCCTTCAATTTCCAGCTCTTCCAGACGTCCGCACTGAATGGCACGCTGTTTAAGCTGCTGAAGTTTGGCAAGCGTGATCCGCTCGTCCATGCCCTGCGCCATCATGATTTCCTGCAGGGCCTGCACGGTACCCGAAGCCCCGACGCAGACTTTCCAGCCGTGATAGCGCAGTTCGTCCATTACCGGGCGTAGCACTGCGCGCGCGGCGTTTTCCGCCTCGTCGAAGTTCTCTTTACCCAGATTCCGGTCAGTAAAGTAACGTTCAAGCCAGGTTACGCAGCCCATCGACAGGCTGAACAGCGACGTCGCCTGCGCGCCGGTGCCGGTTACCAGTTCGGTACTGGCACCGCCGATATCCACCACCAGACGGCGATCGTCACCCCCGGTGGTGTGGGCAACGCCCTGGTAGATCAGGCGTGCTTCTTCTTCACCGCTGATAACCTGAACCGGACACCCCAGAATTTCCTGCGCTTTGGCAATAAAATCTACGGCGTTAACCGCCAGTCTGAGCGTCGCTGTGGCGACAACGGTGATTTGAGCATGCGGGATATCCTGCAGACGCTCAGCAAAGAGCCGCAGGCACTGCCAGCCACGTTCCATGGCTTCAGGCGAGAGGTAATTATCGCTGCTCAGGCCCGCCGCGAGGCGGACCTTGCGCTTAATGCGCGTCAGCGTTTGTATGCTTCCCGCCACCTCACGCACAACCAGCATATGAAAACTATTCGAACCGAGATCAATTGCCGCATAGAGCGAGGTGGAGCTGAGCATAATGTATTAACCTGAACGACGACGATTACGCGGTGCGCCGCCTGAACGACGCGGACCATTGCCGGAGCGCGGGCGGGATAGACGCTTAGGCGGCGGCAGTTCGCTTAACAGCGCTTCCGGATTGTATTTACTCTGCGGAATAGAGTGACCGATGTAGGTCTCAATGGCTGGAAGATTCAGCGCATACTCTTCACACGCAAGGCTAATCGAGTGACCGCTTGCGCCCGCACGACCGGTACGACCGATACGGTGTACGTAGTCTTCGCAGTCGTCTGGCAGATCGTAGTTAAAAACGTGCGTCACGGCCGGAATGTGTAAACCACGTGCCGCCACATCGGTTGCGACCAGAATATCAAGATCGCCACGGGTGAACTCGTCGAGGATCCGAAGGCGTTTTTTCTGCGCCACGTCGCCGGTCAACAGGCCAACACGGTGACCGTCGGCAGCCAGATGGCCCCAGATGTCTTCACAGCGGTGTTTAGTGTTCGCGAAGATAATGGCGCGATCGGGCCACTCTTCTTCAATCAACGTTTGCAGCAGACGCATTTTCTCTTCATTGGAAGGATAGAAGAGCTCTTCTTTAATGCGGTGGCCCGTTTTCTGCTCCGGCTCCACTTCCACATACTCGGCGTTGTTCATCTGCTCGAACGCCAGCTCGCGTACGCGATAAGAAAGGGTGGCAGAGAACAGCATGTTCAGGCGCTGATTTGCCGGCGGCATGCGGCGGAACAGCCAGCGGATATCTTTAATGAAGCCCAGATCGTACATGCGGTCAGCTTCATCAAGCACCACAACCTGGATGGCACCGAGGTTGATATGGTTCTGTTTGGCGTAGTCGATAAGACGGCCGGTGGTCCCAATCAGGATATCCACGCCGCTTTCCAGCACTTTCAGCTGCTTATCGTAGCCGTCGCCGCCATAGGCCAGGCCAAGCTTCAGACCAGTAGCCTGTGCCAGGGGTTCAGCGTCTGCATGGATCTGTACCGCCAGTTCTCGCGTCGGGGCCATAATTAGCGCGCGCGGCTGGTTAACTTTGCGGTCTGCAATCGCTGGGTGAGAAAGTAAATAATGGAACGTTGACGTTAAAAACGCCATCGTTTTGCCGGTACCGGTTTGCGCCTGCCCTGCAACATCGCGACCGGCCAGCGTCAGCGGCAGGGCGAGAGCCTGAATGGGCGTGCAGTTATGAAACCCTTTTGTTTCAAGGGCTTCGATCACTTTTGGGTGCAGGGCGAAGTCGGAAAACTTCTGTTCTGTTAAATGTGTTTTGCTCATAGTGTGGTAGAATATCAGCTTACTATTGCTTTACGAAAGCGTATCCGGTGAAATAAAGTCAACCTTTAGTTGGTTAATGCGACATCAACACGTCGTTGGTGGAGACAAAACCAACGTACCAGGCTTATTCCTGTGGAGTTATATATGAGCGATAAAATTATTCACCTGACTGACGACAGTTTTGACACGGACGTACTTAAGGCTGACGGGCTGATCCTCGTCGATTTCTGGGCTGAATGGTGTGGTCCTTGCAAAATGATCGCCCCGATTCTGGATGAGATCGCTGACGAATATCAGGGCAAACTGACGGTTGCCAAGCTGAACATCGACCAGAACCCGGGCACCGCACCGAAATACGGTATCCGTGGCATCCCGACCCTTCTGCTGTTCAAAAACGGCGAAGTGGCGGCGACCAAAGTGGGCGCGCTGTCCAAAGGTCAGCTGAAAGAGTTCCTGGACGCTAACCTGGCGTAAGGTTTCTCCGCTGTGCGTCCAGAGCCCCCGGCTAAATGATGTGGAACTCTGGACGCCCGGCTGAAGTCGTGCTAAGTTAGCTATGACTTCGTTTTAAACATATCTATTGTTTGAATCTTGTTTTACCCGATACTTCCCTTTGTTGACATGAACAATGCGTGAAGTGGCTAAATTCCGGGCTTGTCACTCAATCCGTCTTGTCGTTTCAGTTCTGCGTTCTTTCCCTGTGACCAGACAGCGAACAGACATGAGGTGATGGCCGCTAAACAGGCATGGATGACCCTGCCATACCATTCACAACATTAAGTTCGAGAATCACTCCGAGTTTAAGAACCCACACCATTATGAATCTTACCGAATTAAAGAATACGCCGGTTTCTGAGCTGATCACTCTCGGCGAAAATATGGGACTGGAAAACCAGGCTCGTATGCGCAAGCAGGACATCATTTTCGCCATCCTGAAGCAGCACGCTAAGAGTGGCGAAGATATCTTTGGCGACGGTGTGCTGGAGATATTGCAAGACGGATTTGGTTTCCTCCGCTCTGCAGACAGCTCCTACCTCGCCGGCCCTGACGACATCTACGTATCCCCCAGCCAAATCCGCCGTTTCAACCTCCGCACTGGTGACACCATTTCAGGTAAGATTCGTCCTCCTAAAGAGGGTGAACGCTACTTTGCGCTGTTGAAAGTCAATGAAGTTAACTTCGATAAACCAGAAAACTCGCGTAACAAGATCCTCTTTGAGAACTTAACGCCTCTGCACGCGAACTCTCGCCTGCGCATGGAGCGTGGTAACGGTTCTACCGAAGACTTAACCGCGCGCGTCCTGGATCTGGCATCGCCAATCGGTCGCGGCCAGCGTGGTCTGATTGTGGCCCCGCCAAAAGCGGGTAAAACCATGCTGCTGCAGAACATCGCGCAGAGCATTGCCTACAACCACCCAGACTGCGTGCTGATGGTGCTGCTGATTGACGAACGTCCGGAAGAAGTGACCGAGATGCAGCGTCTGGTTAAAGGTGAAGTGGTTGCTTCTACCTTCGACGAGCCAGCATCTCGCCACGTTCAGGTTGCGGAAATGGTTATCGAGAAGGCTAAACGCCTGGTTGAGCACAAGAAAGACGTGATCATCCTGCTTGACTCCATCACCCGTCTGGCGCGTGCCTACAACACCGTGGTGCCAGCTTCCGGTAAAGTGTTGACCGGTGGTGTGGACGCTAACGCCCTGCACCGTCCAAAACGCTTCTTCGGGGCGGCACGTAACGTGGAAGAGGGCGGCAGCCTGACCATCATCGCAACGGCGCTGATCGATACCGGCTCCAAAATGGACGAGGTTATCTACGAAGAGTTTAAAGGTACAGGTAACATGGAACTGCACCTCTCTCGTAAAATCGCAGAGAAACGCGTCTTCCCGGCTATCGATTACAACCGTTCCGGTACCCGTAAAGAAGAGCTGCTCACCACCCCGGAAGAGCTGCAGAAAATGTGGATCCTGCGCAAAATCATCCATCCAATGGGTGAAATTGACGCGATGGAGTTCCTCATTAACAAACTGGCGATGACCAAAACTAACGACGATTTCTTCGACATGATGAAGCGCTCGTAACGTAAATAAAGCCAGCGAACGCCACGTTTTTACGTGGCGTTTTTCTTTTATGGACTATACGCTAGTATCGCCTACTCCCAATTTTGACCGGTCAGTGCGACAATAAGATAATTCGCACAGTAAAAACATTAATAGCTTGAATAATAAACAAATGGAATTGTAAGAGGTTTGCTTTATAACTTCAGGCGCGGCCCCTTGATGGTTATACTTCCTTGACTAACATTTGTTGAGAACATCCATTGTGAACCTACTTGATACGTTTACTGAACTAACCAGTATTTTCTTGTTTACCACCTGCTTTTTGTTTCTGGCACGTAAGGTTGCAAAATATCTGGGCTTAGTGGATAAACCCAACTTCCGTAAACGTCATCAAGGCATGATCCCTCTGGTCGGTGGCATCTCTGTTTTTGCGGGGATCTGCTTCACTTTTGCTATTGCAGATTACTATATTCCGCATGCCAGGCTTTATCTCATATGCTCAACAGTTCTTGTTGTGATTGGTGCGCTGGACGATAGATACGACATCAGCGTCAAAATCCGCGCTTTCGTTCAGGCAGCTGTCGCTATTGCAATGATGGTGTTTGCTAAGTTGCACCTGAGTAGCCTGGGCTATATTTTCGGGGCCTGGGAGATGGAACTCGGCCCATTCGGCTATTTCCTGACACTTTTTGCCGTGTGGGTGGCGATTAACGCGTTCAACATGGTTGACGGTATTGATGGTTTGCTTGGTGGCCTGTCCTGCGTCTCATTTGCCGCCATTGGTTTCATTTTATGGTTCGATGGGCAATATAGCCTTGCTATGTGGTGTTTCGCCATGATTGCTGCCATCCTGCCTTATATCCTGTTAAATCTCGGCGCATTGGGCCGACGCTATAAAGTCTTCATGGGCGATGCGGGTAGCACGCTTATCGGCTTTACTGTCATTTGGATCTTGCTGGAAACTACTCAGGGCGATGTGCATCCCATCAGCCCGGTAACGGCGCTATGGATTATTGCCATCCCCTTAATGGATATGGTTGCGATTATGTATCGCCGCCTGCGTAAAGGAATGAGTCCATTCTCTGCTGACCGTCAGCACATTCATCATTTGATCATGCGAGCCGGATTCACTTCCCGGCAGGCATTTGTGCTTATTACGCTGGCGGCTGCTATTCTAGCGGGGATTGGCGTGACGGCGGAATATACGCACTTTGTGCCTGAGTGGGCCATGTTGGTATTGTTCTTGCTAGCATTTTCTCTCTACGGCTACTGCATTAAGCGCGCATGGAAGGTGGCGCGATTCATTAAACGTATTAAGCGCAGGATGCGACGTAACAGTAGCAAAAACACAACATTAACTAAGTAAAACCGGGACTATGATGACTCAACCGTTGGCGGGAGCGAAATCAGTGGTAACAGAGAATGAACTGGACATTCGGGGTTTGTTTCGCGTGTTATGGGCAGGCAAACTTTGGATTGTGGGGATCGCGCTGGGGTTTGCACTGTTAGCGCTAGCCTACACGTTCTTTGCAAAACATGAGTGGAGCGCCACGGCAATCACGGACAGACCCACGGTTAACATGCTCGGGGGGTACTACTCCCAGCAGCAGTTCCTGCGAAACCTGGATATTAAAGCCAGCCTTGCCACCCCGGATCAGGCTTCCGTTATGGATGAGGCCTACAAAGAGTTTGTGATGCAGCTGGCCTCATGGGATACGCGCCGCGATTTCTGGTCCCAGACGGATTACTTCAAGCAGCGTCGGGTTGATAACACCAAAGCCGATGCCGCGCTGCTGGACGATCTGATTAACAATATTCAGTTCATGCCGGGCGACGTGCTGCGTAACGTCAACGACAGCGTCAAGCTGATTGCCGAAACCGCGCCGGATGCAAACAACCTGTTGCGCCAGTACGTCGCGTTTGCCAGCCAACGTGCCGCAAGCCATCTGAATGAAGAGCTTAAAGGCGCCTGGGCAGCCCGCACTATCCAAATGAAGGCGCAGGTCAAACGTCAGGAAGAGGTGGCAAACGCCATTTTTGCGCGCCGCGTGCATAACATTCAGCAGGCGCTGAAAATTGCGGAACAGCACAACATTTCCCGCACTGAGACGGATGTTCCGGCTGATGAATTGCCTGATTCTGAAATGTTCCTTCTTGGTCGCCCAATGCTGCAGGCCCGTCTGGAAAACCTGCAGGCCGTTGGGCCTGATTTTGATCTCGACTACGATCAAAACCGCGCGATGCTTAACACGCTTAATGTCGGTCCCTCCCTGGACCCGCGTTTTCAGACCTATCGTTATTTGAGAACGCCTGAAGAACCTGTAAAACGCGACAGTCCGCGCCGCGCATTCCTGATGATCATGTGGGGGATTGTGGGCGCACTCGTTGGTGCTGGCGTGGCGTTAACGCGTCGTCGTACAAACTAAGAACGCCGTTTACGATGAAGGCTGCGGCCTTCATCGCCTAATCGAAGAGAATCGATGTGAAAGTACTTACCGTATTTGGCACCAGGCCGGAGGCCATTAAGATGGCGCCTCTGGTTCATGCGCTGGCCAGCGATCCTGATATTGAAGCGAAGGTCTGCGTCACGGCCCAGCACCGTGAGATGCTCGATCAGGTCCTAACCCTCTTTTCCATCGTCCCGGATTACGACCTTAATATTATGAAGCCGGGACAGGGATTGACGGAAATAACCTGCCGCATTCTGCAGGATCTCAAGCCGATCCTGGAGTCATTCAAGCCCGACGTCGTGCTGGTGCACGGGGATACCACGACGACGATGGCAACAAGCCTGGCCGCGTTTTACCAGCGTATTCCCGTCGGCCATGTTGAAGCGGGCCTGCGCACCGGCAATCTTTATTCTCCATGGCCGGAAGAGGCCAACCGTACGCTTACCGGGCATCTGGCGATGTACCATTTTGCGCCAACCGAGAACTCTCGCCAGAACCTGCTGCGTGAAAATGTCGCCGATAACAACATCTTTGTTACCGGCAATACGGTCATTGACGCGTTGATTTGGGTACGCGATCGCGTGCTGGCAAACAGCGATCTGCAGAAAGAACTCGCTGCCCGCTATCCTTTCCTGAATAACGGCAAAAAAACCATTCTGGTCACTGGCCACCGTCGCGAAAGCTTTGGTCGGGGCTTTGAGCAAATCTGTCACGCGCTGGCTGAAATCGCCGCGCAGAACGACGATGTGCAAATTGTCTATCCGGTACACCTTAACCCTAACGTCAGCGAGCCGGTCAACCGCATCCTGGGACACGTCGAAAACGTCCTGCTGATTGAACCGCAGGACTACATGCCGTTTGTCTGGCTGATGAACCACGCCTGGCTGATTCTCACCGATTCCGGTGGGATTCAGGAAGAAGCGCCCTCTCTTGGCAAGCCGGTGCTGGTGATGCGTGAAACCACTGAACGTCCGGAAGCGGTTAAAGCCGGGACAGTGCGTCTTGTCGGCACCAACGCACAGCTCATCGTCGAAGAGGTCACGCGCCTTCTGCACGACGATGAAGCGTATCAGGCGATGAGCCGGGCCCACAATCCCTACGGAGACGGGCAGGCTTGTGGCCGTATTTTGCAAGCACTTAAACACAATCGGGTATCGCTATGAGTTTTACTACCATCTCTGTCATTGGTCTTGGCTACATTGGCCTGCCTACTGCGGCGGCATTCGCCTCCCGTCAAAAGCAGGTTGTTGGTGTGGATATCAACGCACGTGCGGTAGAAACCATTAATCGTGGCGAAATTCATATTGTGGAGCCCGATCTTGACCGCGTGGTGAAAGAGGCGGTTGATGGCGGCTTCCTGCGCGCCAGCACGACGCCAGTGGAAGCGGATGCCTACCTGATTGCCGTTCCAACGCCCTTTAAAGGCGACCACGAGCCCGATATGGTCTACGTCGAGGCGGCGGCAAAATCTATTGCCCCCGTGCTGAAGAAAGGGGCGCTGGTAATTCTGGAGTCGACTTCTCCCGTCGGCGCTACCGAGCAGATGGCGCAGTGGCTGGCCGATGCGCGTCCTGATTTACGCTTCCCGCAGCAGGCCGGTGAGCAGGCGGATATCAACATCGCCTACTGCCCGGAGCGCGTGCTGCCGGGGCAGGTGATGGTCGAACTGATTAAAAACGACCGGGTGATAGGCGGCATGACGCCGGTCTGTTCTGAACGCGCCAGCGCGCTGTACAAGATTTTCCTGGAAGGCGAATGCGTGGTAACCAACTCCCGCACCGCCGAGATGTGCAAGCTGACGGAAAACAGCTTCCGTGACGTTAACATCGCCTTCGCAAACGAACTGTCGCTGATCTGTGCCGATCAGGGGATTAACGTCTGGGAGTTAATCCGCCTGGCGAATCGCCATCCGCGCGTCAACATTCTCCAGCCTGGCCCAGGGGTGGGCGGTCACTGTATCGCCGTCGATCCGTGGTTTATCGTGGCGCAGAACCCGGCGCAGGCGCGCCTGATTCGCACCGCGCGTGAAGTGAACGATAGCAAACCTCACTGGGTGCTCAACCAGGTTAAAGCGACGGTAGCGGATTGTCTGGCAGAGAGCGGCAAACGCGCCAGCGAGCTGAAAATTGCCTGCTTTGGTCTGGCATTTAAACCCAATATTGACGATCTGCGCGAAAGCCCGGCGATGGAAATTGCTGAGATGATTGCCGAATGGCATAAGGGCGAAACGCTGGTGGTCGAGCCAAATATTCATGAACTGCCGGCAAAACTGGCGGGGCACTGCACGCTGACGGCGCTCAATGACGCGCTGGCTACGGCGGACGTGCTGGTGCTGCTGGTGGACCATAAAGAGTTTAAAGCGACGTCCGGTGATGCAGTGCGTCAGCAGTATGTGGTTGATACGAAAGGCGTATGGCGTTGAGTGCACTCCACGGCGTGCTGGAATTCCTTGAGTGGGAAAGCGCATTTTTTGCCCGCCCCTCGGCGATAGTCCGCTGGCGTGAGAATGCGCCAGCTTTGCAGGACGCTGACTTCAGCGCCTGGCAGCGCGTGCAGGCTAAGATCCCGGCGGACCGTGCCGACCTGCTTGACGCGCTCCAGCAACACGGTTTTCAGCTGGTTGAAGGCGAGGTAGACCTTTCCATCACCCTCACCCGGCACGATGCGTCCGGCGCGGAAATTGCAACGGAACAGGACATTCCTGTGCTGCGCCAGATGGCGGGCCGGGCGTTTGCGCAGAGCCGCTTTCGCACGCCCTGGTATGCGCCTGACGATAGCGGACGTTTCTATGCCCAGTGGGTAGAGAATGCGGTCAAAGGTACCTTTGACCACGTCTGCCTGATTTTCCGTGCAGCGAACGGCCAGATCCAGGGATTTGTCTCGCTGCGCAAGCTTAACGAGCGCGAGGCGCGTATTGGCTTATTAGCCGGGCGCGGCATGGGGGAGAAACTCATGCAGGCGGCGCTGCACTGGGCGCAGCTGCAGCAGGTTGAGACGCTGCGGGTGGCGACCCAGGTGGGCAACACCGCCGCGCTTAAACGTTATATTGCGAGTGGTGCCAACATCGACGCCACCGCCTACTGGTTATACAGGTGACAAGATGATTCCATTTAACGCACCACCCGTCGTGGGAACCGAGCTCGACTATATGCAGTCTGCCATGGGCAGCGGCAAACTCTGCGGTGACGGCGGTTTTACCCGTCGCTGTCAGCAGTGGATGGAGCAGCGTTTTCGCAGTGCTAAAGTGCTGCTGACCCCGTCCTGCACGGCATCGCTGGAAATGGCGGCCCTGCTGCTGGATATCCAGCCCGGTGATGAAGTGATCATGCCGAGCTATACCTTCGTCTCTACCGCGAATGCATTTGTCCTGCGCGGAGCGAAAATCGTCTTTGTGGATATCCGCCCGGACACCATGAACATTGATGAGACGCTGATTGAAGCGGCGATCACCGACAAAACGCGTGCGATTGTGCCGGTTCACTACGCGGGCGTGGCCTGTGAAATGGACACCATCATGGCAATCGCCAAAAAGCACAACCTGTTTGTGGTAGAAGATGCCGCGCAGGGCGTGATGTCCACCTACAAGGGGCGCGCGCTGGGCACCATCGGCCACATCGGCTGCTTCAGCTTCCACGAAACGAAAAACTACACTGCCGGCGGTGAGGGCGGTGCGACGCTGATTAACGATCGTGCCCTGGTTGAGCGTGCGGAAGTGATCCGTGAAAAAGGCACCAACCGCAGCCAATTCTTCCGCGGTCAGGTTGATAAGTACACCTGGCGCGATATCGGCTCAAGCTATCTGATGGCCGACCTGCAGGCAGCGTACCTGTGGGCACAGCTGGAAGCGGCAGAGCGAATTAATCTCCAGCGCCTGTCCCTGTGGCAAACCTATTACGATGCGCTTGAGCCGCTGGCAAAAGCCGGACGTATTGAGCTGCCAACCATTCCGGCCGATTGCGTCCACAACGCCCACATGTTTTACATCAAGCTGCGCGATAACGACGATCGCAGCCAGCTCATCGCCTGGCTGAAAGAGGCCGAAATTATGGCGGTCTTCCACTATATTCCGCTGCACTCCAGCCCAGCGGGCGAAGCGTTTGGAATGTTCGCAGGTGAAGACCGTTACACCACGAAAGAAAGTGAGCGTTTGCTTCGCCTGCCACTGTTCTTCAACCTCGCGCCAGTTAACCAGCGTACGGTGATCAATACCCTTCTGAGCTATTTCGGCTGATATGTCTCTGGCAAAAGCATCGGTGTGGACCGCCGCGTCCACGCTTGTAAAAATTGGTGCCGGACTGCTGGTCGTCAAGCTGCTGGCCGTCTCATTCGGCCCTTCAGGCGTCGGGCTGGCGGGCAACTTCCGCCAGCTTGTTACCGTCCTTGGGGTGCTGGCCGGTGCCGGGATCTTCAACGGCGTGACCAAATACGTTGCTCAGTATCATGATGATGCGGCCCAGCTTCGCAGGGTAGTGGGCACCGCGTCGGCAATGGTCACGGGCTTTTCGACCCTGCTGGCGATTGTGTTTCTGCTGGCCGCGGCGCCCATTAGCCAGGGATTGTTCGGGCACACCCATTATCAGGGGCTGGTGCGTCTGGTCGCGCTGGTCCAGATGGGCATTGCCTGGGCCAACCTGCTGCTGGCGCTGATGAAAGGTTTTCGCGATGCTGCCGGGAACGCGCTTGCGCTCATCCTGGGTAGCGTCATCGGCGTGATTGCCTATTATTTCTGCTACCGCCTGGGCGGCTATGAAGGCGCACTGCTTGGGCTGGCGCTGGTTCCGGCACTGGTTGTTGTGCCTGCGGCGTTCATGCTGATGCGCCAGGGCGTTATTCCTCTGAGCTACCTGAAACCGCAATGGGACAAGGTGCTTGCCAGCCAGCTGGGTAAGTTTACCCTGATGGCGCTCATTACTTCCGTCACGCTGCCGGTGGCCTACGTGATGATGCGAAACCTGCTGGCGGCGCATTACAGCTGGGATGAGGTGGGGATCTGGCAGGGCGTAAGCAGTATTTCCGATGCTTACCTCCAGTTTATAACGGCTTCCTTTAGCGTTTATTTGCTGCCAACCTTATCGCGTCTGACGTCCAGGCAGGATATTACCCGCGAAATTTTCCGCTCCCTGCTTTTTGTATTACCCGCAGTGGCGGCGGCCAGTTTGACCGTCTGGTTATTGCGTGATGTCGCCATCTGGCTGCTGTTCTCGGCGAAGTTTACCGCCATGCGCGATCTTTTTGCCTGGCAACTGGTGGGTGATGTGCTGAAAGTGGGTGCTTACGTTTTCGGCTATCTGGTGATTGCGAAAGCCTCGCTGCGGCTGTATATCCTCGCGGAGGTTAGCCAGTTTGCATTGCTGACAGCATTTTCGCACTGGCTGATACCCGCGCACGGTGCGCTGGGGGCGGCTCAGGCCTATATGGCAACCTATATCGTTTATTTCGCTGCCTGCTGCGGCGTATTTTTATTGTGGCGTAAACGCGCATGACTGCACTGATTCACATCCTGGGATCGGATATCCCACACCATAACCAGACCGTTTTGCGGTTCTTCAACGACGAGCTGGCATCGGGCAATCCTGATGCGCGCGAGTTTATGGTTGCAGGTCAGGATAATGGCCTGAGCGCGGCGTTTCCGGCGCTGACAATCACCTTCTGGCCGGATAAAGCTAGCCTGGCGAAGGCGGTTATTACCAAAGCCAAAGCGGATCGTGAGCAACGTTTCTTTTTCCACGGGCAGTTCAATACCGGCCTGTGGCTGGCTCTGCTCAGCGGGGGAATTAAACCCTCCCAGTGCAGCTGGCATATCTGGGGAGCCGATCTCTACGAAGTCTCGCGCGGCTGGAAATTCCGTCTTTTCTATCCGCTGCGTCGCATGGCGCAGGGAAGGGTGGGCCGCGTTTTTGCCACCCGTGGCGATCTGAATTATTTTGCGAAGCAGCACCCTAACGTGCGCGGTGAGCTACTCTATTTCCCAACCCGTATGGATCCGGCGCTGAACACCATGGCGAATGACGCGGTTCGCGAAGGCAAGCTGACGGTGCTGGTGGGGAATTCCGGCGACCGCAGTAACGAACATGTCGCCGCGCTCCGGGCGGTACACCAGCAGTTTGGCGACACGGTGAACGTGGTGGTGCCGATGGGTTATCCGGCCAACAACGACGCCTACATTGATGAGGTTCGCCAGCAGGGGCTTGCGTTATTCAGCGAAGAAAATCTGCACATTCTCAGCGAAAAGCTGGAGTTTGATGACTATCTTGCGCTGCTGCGAAAATGCGATCTGGGCTATTTCATCTTTGCTCGCCAGCAGGGGATTGGTACGCTGTGCCTGCTGATTCAGGCGGGTGTACCGTGCGTGCTTAATCGTGAAAACCCGTTCTGGCAGGACATGGCCGAGCAGCATATTCCGGTGTTGTTCACCTCAGACGCGCTGAATGTCGAAGTGGTACGTGAAGCACAACGCCAGCTCACGCTGGTGGATAAAAATAGCATCGACTTTTTCAGCCCGAATTACCTCACGCCGTGGCACCGCGCGCTGCGTATCGCTTCAGGAGACAACGCATGAGTCAGTTGCAGTTTAGCGGCTTACTGGTTGTCTGGCTTCTGAGCACGCTATTTATCGCCACGCTCACCTGGTTTGAGTTCCGCCGGGTGCGCTTCAACTTTAACGTGTTCTTCTCGTTACTGTTTTTGCTGACCTTCTTTTTCGGCTTCCCGCTGACCAGCATTCTGGTCTTCCGTTTTGACGTGAGCGTCGCGCCGCCGGAAATTCTTCTCCAGGCCCTGCTGGCGGCGACCTGCTTCTATGGTGTTTACTACGTCACCTATAAAACGCGTCTGCGACCAGCGCAGGCCGCTGCCCCGCGTCGGGCGCTCTTTACCATGAACCGGGTGGAGACCCATCTGACGTGGGTGATGCTCATGACCATCGCCCTGGTTAGCGTCGGCATCTTCTTCATGCATAACGGCTTCCTGCTGTTTAAGCTCCACTCCTACAGCCAGATTTTTTCGGCTGAAGTCTCAGGCGTGGCGCTTAAGCGATTCTTCTATTTCTTCATCCCGGCGATGCTGGTGATCTTCTTCCTTCGCCAGGACAGCAAGGCATGGCTGTTCTTCCTGGTCAGTACGGTTGCGTTCGGTATCCTGACCTACATGATCGTGGGCGGTACGCGTGCCAACATTATCATCGCTTTCGCTATCTTCCTCTTCATCGGCATCATCCGCGGCTGGATCTCGCTGTGGATGCTGGTTGCGGCAGGGGTATTTGGCATTGTGGGGATGTTCTGGCTGGCGCTGAAGCGCTACGGGATGAACGTGGCGGGCGACGAGGCGTTTTACACGTTCCTCTACCTGACGCGCGACACCTTCTCGCCGTGGGAAAACCTGGCATTGTTGCTGCAAAACTACGACAAAATTGATTTCCAGGGGCTGGCGCCGATTGTGCGCGATTTCTACGTCTTTATCCCGAGCTGGCTGTGGCCGGACCGCCCTGGCGTAGTACTCAATACCGCGAACTATTTTACCTGGGAAGTGCTGAACAACCATTCGGGCCTGGCGATCTCGCCAACCTTGATTGGTTCCCTGGTGGTTATGGGGGGAGGCTGGTTTATCCTGCCGGGCGCGTTTGTCGTAGGGTTGATTATTAAGTGGTTTGACTGGCTTTACGTGCGCGGTAACGAAGAGACCAACCGCTATAAAGCGGCCATTTTGCACAGTTTCTGCTTTGGTGCCATTTTCAATATGATCGTTCTGGCGCGCGAGGGGCTGGACTCGTTCGTTTCGCGCGTGGTGTTCTTCATGGTCGTTTTTGGCATCTGCCTGTTACTGGCCAAACTGTTGTACTGGCTGTTCGACAGCGCAGGGCTTGTGCACAAGCGTGAGCCACAGGGCAGCACAACGCTGTCGCAAGTCTGAGTAGGGAAAGTAATGACTGATAAAACTTCTGCACCGCGCTATGCGCTTCGTGGTTTGCAGCTGATTGGCTGGCGCGACATGCAGCACGCGCTGGATTTTCTGTTCGCCGACGGGCAGATGAAATCCGGTACGCTGGTCGCTATCAATGCGGAAAAGATGCTGGCGGTGGAAGATAACGCCGAAGTCAAAAGCCTGATAGAAGCGGCTGAATTTAAATACGCGGACGGTATCAGCGTGGTCCGCTCTATCCGTAAAAAATATCCTGACGCTAATGTATCTCGCGTGGCGGGTGCCGATCTCTGGGAGCAGCTTATGGCCCGCGCTGGCGCGGAGGGTACGCCGGTGTTCCTGATTGGCGGTAAGCCTGAGGTGCTGGCCGAGACCGAAGAGAAACTGCGTCGTCAATGGAATGTTAATATCGTTGGCAGCCAGAATGGTTACTTCAAGCCTGAAGACCAGCAGGCTTTGTTTGCCCGCGTGCGCGACAGCGGGGCAAAAATCGTCACCGTGGCGATGGGGTCCCCGCGCCAGGAGATCCTGATGCGCGACTGCCGTCTGGTCTGCCCGGATGCGCTTTATATGGGCGTCGGCGGCACCTACGATGTCTTTACCGGCCACGTGAAGCGCGCGCCGAAGATTTGGCAAAATATGGGGCTGGAGTGGCTCTACCGCCTGCTCTCCCAACCCACCCGCATTAAACGACAGATTCGACTGCTTCGCTACCTCACCTGGCACTATACCGGTAAAATGTAATCAAAATGTAGCGCGATATGCTGTTCGCGCTGCAACTCACCTGCAAAACTGCTGATAATTTGTGCAATGCATTCATTTTTTTAATGCATCGTTTGCCATTTGGCCGATTTTAAGAAACCATTCGCACCGTATTTTAGTACCCCTAAAAAACAATAACCGGTATTAAGCCGGGAAACAGCAAACACAATCGAGGATCTATGGCAGAGAAACAACCGGAGCTACAGCGTGGGCTGGAAGCTCGTCATATCGAACTGATAGCGCTGGGGGGCACTATCGGCGTTGGCCTGTTTATGGGCTCCGCAAGCACCCTCAAATGGGCAGGCCCTTCCGTATTACTGGCGTATATCATCGCCGGGCTGTTTGTTTTCTTCATCATGCGCTCAATGGGCGAAATGCTCTTTCTGGAGCCGGTGACCGGTTCCTTCGCCGTTTACGCACACCGTTATATGAGCCCGTTCTTCGGCTACCTGACGGCCTGGTCATACTGGTTTATGTGGATGGCGGTGGGCATCTCTGAAATCACCGCCATAGGGGTTTACGTCCAGTTCTGGTTCCCGGACATGGTCCAGTGGATACCGGCACTCATTGCCGTGGGGCTGGTGGCGCTGGCAAACCTGGCCGCCGTGCGCCTTTACGGTGAAATCGAGTTCTGGTTTGCGATGATCAAAGTAACCACCATCATCGTGATGATTGTTATTGGCCTGGGCGTGATTTTCTATGGCTTTGGCAACGGCGGACACGCCATCGGCTTTGGCAACCTGACTGAACACGGCGGTTTCTTCGCCGGCGGCTGGAAGGGCTTCCTGACGGCGCTGTGTATTGTTGTGGCCTCGTATCAGGGCGTGGAACTGATCGGGATTACCGCCGGGGAAGCGAAAAACCCGCAGGTTACGCTGCGTAGCGCGGTGGGCAAAGTGCTGTGGCGCATCCTGATTTTCTACGTGGGCGCAATCTTCGTTATTGTGACCATCTTCCCGTGGAACGAAATCGGCACGACGGGGAGCCCGTTCGTATTAACCTTTGCGAAGATTGGGATTACAGCAGCAGCGGGTATCATCAACTTTGTGGTCCTGACGGCAGCGCTTTCAGGCTGTAACAGCGGGATGTACAGCTGTGGCCGTATGCTCTACGCGCTCTCGAAAAATAACCAGCTGCCTGCGGCAATGAGTAAAGTCTCACGTGCTGGCGTGCCGGTAGCGGGCGTCGCGGTCTCCATTGTCATCCTGCTGATTGGCTCCTGCCTGAATTACATCATCCCTAATCCGCAGCGCGTGTTTGTTTATGTCTACAGCGCCAGCGTGCTGCCGGGCATGGTGCCGTGGTTTGTTATCCTCATTAGCCAGCTGCGTTTTCGCCATGCGCATAAAAAAGCGATCGCCAGCCATCCGTTCCGCTCGATCCTTTTCCCGTATGCGAACTATTTGACGATGGCGTTCCTGATTTGCGTATTAATTGGAATGTACTTTAATGAAGATACCCGCATGTCGCTGTTTGTCGGGCTGATCTTCCTGGCGGCAGTGACGGCCGCGTATAAGCTTTTTGGCCTGGGTCGCCGTGCCACCACGCAGAAAGTGGAGGAATAAGCGGCAAAATGTGCAAACCATAACCAAACGCGCATTTTTTTCAAAAAAGCACTAGACAGCGGGGACGGAGGTACGTAATATCCAGCCCCGCAACGGCGCTAAGCGCCCGTAGCTCAGCTGGATAGAGCGCTGCCCTCCGGAGGCAGAGGTCTCAGGTTCGAATCCTGTCGGGCGCGCCATTTTAGTTCCCGGCGCTAGAGCTGCGGTGGTCTGAGAAGTAGTCAGTACCGCGTGAAAGAATACAGTGGTGGCTATAGCTCAGTTGGTAGAGCCCTGGATTGTGATTCCAGTTGTCGTGGGTTCGAATCCCATTAGCCACCCCATTATTGAAAGAGTTGTGAATTGCGAAGGTGGCGGAATTGGTAGACGCGCTAGCTTCAGGTGTTAGTGTCCTTAGGATGTGGGGGTTCGAGTCCCCCCCCTCGCACCACGACTTTTTAAATGAATTGAACTAAAAATTCAAAAAAGCAGTACATCGGCGAGTAGCGCAGCTTGGTAGCGCAACTGGTTTGGGACCAGTGGGTCGGAGGTTCGAATCCTCTCTCGCCGACCAATTTTGAACCCCGCTTCGGCGGGGTTTTTTGTTTTCTGTAAGTTTTCTCCCCTGTCGTTATCTCCAGAAAGTACCCTTTATCATTGTCGCGATTCAGTGACATGCAAACCATTGAAAATAAGATAAATAATTATTTGTGGGATTTACTGTCTCTTCCTGGCGACATATTTCTGCTTTTGCCGATACGCTATGAAGCTTCAGAGGCTACTTAACAGCATAATTTCCTTTTATCTTAAAATGTTGCGCCATGTAAAAGTTCTGCGTGTAAATCTGGCACGTTACGTGCAATAATATACGCGTAGATGCTCATTCCATCTCTTATGTTCGCCTTAGTGTCTCATAAACTCAGGAATGACGCAGAGCCATTTACGGTGCTTATCGTCCACTGACAGATGTCGCTTCGGCCTCATCAGACACCATGGACATAACGTTGAGTGAAGCACCAAATATGTTGTCTTACAGACCTGTTTTAACGCCTGCTTTTATAGCAGGCGTTTTTTTATGTCTTATTCCCGATACCCACGCATGATCAGGGCGACCAACAGCAGGGCGGCTGACGAGACCGTATAGAGCGCCAGCACTGAGCCAAGACCAACAGCCACTATCGCTGTAATGCCGGTGAAAAGCGAGGCGCTGAGCGTTTGCCAGCGCCAGGCTTTACCGCTGGCTGACGCGGTTTGCGTGATATGAAAACTGCTGAGTACGCCAAACGTGCCGGCTGCGAAGAGAACGTTTGAGGCCAGATGCGCGATAAAGATCATCCCCAGCGCACATGCCATCCACCCGGAAAACAACGGCAGCATTCCATAAGCGGCAAGAAAAATACCGAGACAAACGATGATTCGCGGCGTGTGGACGGCAAAGCGCGTCAGGCTCTCTTTTTTTAGCAGCATGGGGCCGCAAAGTTGCCCCATGCTCCTTGCGAAAAGCAGAGGCAGAGCAAGGCCCGCCGCATCCTGAGGATGGAGCTGCTGCGCCAGGGCCGGAAGTAGCGCCATAGCCGGTGAGCCGACGGCCGCCAGCGCCGGCAAAATGAGCAGGCTGCGCTTTTGCCGAACGGTCAACGTCCGCCAGCGCAGTGGCGCGTGGGCTGCCTCTTCACCGGGGAGAGGTAGCAATGGCGCAGAAAACCGCCGCCCAGCCAGCCACAGCAGCAGCAGCGACCCGAGAAAACTGGCGGCATCAATAGCCAGCAAGGTAAACACGGAGGTCTGCTTGAATAGCACCACGCCGAGTCCAGTACCTAATAACACCTGAGAAGCAAAAATCACATTTTCCAGACAGGTCGCAGCAGGCAGCTCTGTTTCGCTAAGTCCGCGTTTAAAGAGCAATGTCAGCGCGGGCCAGCTCATCCCGCTGAGCAGCGCTTCGGTGGATTGCACGGCGAGTAGCGAGGCAATGCTGTGATAACCCGCACCGAGCAGGGGGAAGAGCAGGGCGAGCAATCCCAGCCCCTCGGTCACTATCAGCAGGAATACTGGAGAATAGCGCGAGCACAGCTTTTCGCCGATCGCGCTGCCGATGAATCCCGGAACCGTTGCGAAAAGAAAAGCGAGGGTGAGCAGGGCGGGCGGGGCCGACCACGCTAACAGTAAACCAAAGACCACGACCTGGGTTAAACCATTTCCCAGCGAAGAAAAGATAAAAGCACAGGCAAGCAGGCGCAGCCAGCGGTGGCAGCGCAGCGCTTCAATAAGCGCATACAAAAGCGAGTTCATGAAGATTTCCTTTCAAAAACGATTTAATCCACGCTGCAGAAAGTGCGCGTGTGTGAAAAAAGGTTAATGAAAAGACATCGTTACATTGGCGGGTTCGTTTGCAGATGTGGGTGTAAAGAATGTAGCAGGAGAAAGGCGATAAAAAAAGGAGGCCGTCTGGCCTCCTTTTTTATTTATTGCGGGTTACCGTTATTTTGCAGCGTCAGCAACAGCCCATCGCGCCGCATGGCGGCCGCCTCTTCTGGCTTATGCTGTTTGTCCAGCGTATCGGCAAGCCACGCGTAGTCAAACGCGTCCGGACGCTGTTTCAGTGCCGCACGGAAGGCCAGGCTCGCCTCTTGCCATTCGCCGTGCTTCATCAGCGACTGGCCCAGGGTACTCCACAGTAGCGGACGGTCACCGACGGTTTTGATCTGCTGGCGCAGCACTTTTTCGACCTGCTCAGGGTTATTGGTTTTCAGGCGCGGGATCACCATGACCAGGCGATCATCGTACTGGCGCTTCAGGCCGTCGAGAAGGATCTCCTGGGCAGTGTCATGATCGTCACATTCAATAAGATGTTCCGCCATGGCCACCTGCAGGGGGACCTGCTGGCGCGTTTTCCGGCTCTGATTCTTCCACCAGGTTTTCAGGCCTTCGCTGCCCAGGTCGGCGCGCGCCTGATCCATCAGGCCAATCCATGCCAGACGTTGAAGTTCATCACGATGTTCATCATCACCCACCTCGGCCTTCGCCATCGACGGGATGATGTCCAGCAACGAGCCCCACGCTCCGGTACGAATATAGGCCTGCTCCGCAAGGCGCAGGACTTCCGGATGACGCGGTGCGATTTCCAGCAGACGGTCAATGCCGTGGCGCGCCGCGTGGTTCTCATTGCGCGCGAGCTGCAGGCGGACGCGGGTAATTTCCACTGGAATCGGGTCGCCAGACGCCAGTTCTGACGCGCGTTCCAGATGCTGGTTAGCGCGGGCTTCATCACCGCGCTGCTGCGCCGCTTCGGCGGCCAGAAGATAGTTCACCACCGGCTGTTCCGCGTGATCGGCGTTTTTCGACATCAGCTTTTCAACTTGCTGGTAATCGCCTTCGGCCAGCTTTAGCAGTGCCTGTTCCGTTTGCTTACGGGCGCGGCGACGCTTACGGCCAACGAACCAGCCGCGGGTATGGGCACCGGTGCGGAAAATACGGCGCAGGATCCATTCAACGGCAAGCAGGACCACGACGCCGAGGATCAGAACGATCGCCAGACCCGTTACGCTGGTTTCAATGTTGTAGTTATCGGTCTGGATCAGGACGTATCCCTGATGACCCGCAAGCATCGGGCCCAGGACGATCCCGGCGATCAGCAGGATGAAGAGTAAAAGGACTTTTAGCATCATTACTCTCCCTGTGGCGCGCTTTCTGGCGCTGGTGCCGCCGCTGCCGCCGCTGCCGGCGCTGTGCCGGTCTGCCCGGCCGGAACGCCCGGCTGCGCCAGCAGGTTACGCACGCGCGTCTGCATCAGCTTCTCCAGAATCGGCTGGCTGGCCAGTTTATCCGGCACGTTCATGGTGATGTTCTGCTGGCTCAGCTTGTCGATATCTTCGAGGAAGGCGGTGGTCGTTGCATCATCGGTGTTGTAGTAGGCGCGTACCCACGTCGAGACGTTATCCAGCGCCTGTTTGTACGTTTCTTCCTGATGGCGCGGCACGGCCTGCGCCGCGACCAGCAGGCGGGAACGGATGTTTTCGCGCAGATAGATATCCTGATTCGGCGCTAACAGCGGTACGGCGGTTTCATCGCGACGGCGGATGGTGATGAAGCTGTCCATAAAGTTCTGCCAGCTTTTCTGCAGGTTTATGCGCCATTCGCTCAGGGAGCTGGACAGCTCGGTACCGTCAGAGTCCATCGGGGAGTCGTCGTCATTGTTATCCGCCAGCTGCAGATTATCTATTTGATTCGAAAGCTGGTTCACCTTGAGGATAATGCCGTCGTAATCCACCTGTGAAACGGCGGAGAGGCTGGCGATATCTTCGGTAATCGCACGGCGCGCGGTAATGAGGCTCGGATCGTTCATGTCGGCCAGGCTCGCATCGGCGCTTTTCAGCAGCGCGGCGGCGGTGGTCACGTCCTGATCGCTCCACAGCTTACGCCCGGCGAGTTTGACGAGGAAATCGGCCTGCGAGAGCAGCCAGGTTTTGGCATCGGTGCCGGAGATCGTGGCGACTTTCTGCTGTACTTCGCCCAGCTGTTTGGTCAGCTCTTCCTGTTTGCTGTTCGCCTCGGCAAGCGCGGCGGCCTGCTGCTTAATCACCGCTTCCAGCTCGGTTTTCTGCGTTTCCTGCGCTTTTTGCAGGGAGGTAAGCTGATTGACCAGCGTATCGCTGGTGGCCGTCTGGTTAGCACTCTGTTGCTTTACCAGACCATACAGGCCGACGCCTGCTGCCAGCGCAATGGCGATGGCAATCGCGCTCAGCGCGAGGCTGGTTTTATTGCTGCCGTTTTTCTTCTCAGCGGTTTTCTCAGTCGTCTCTGGCTGTGGCGTTGTCTCCACAGTCTCCCTGGTCTCTTCAACCACGGCGGAGGATTTTTCGTGTTCCGTCATTATGGCTTCCCATTTGAGAGTTATTGTAATGCGCGCAGCAGCGCATCGTTGTCGGCGTTATCAGCGATCCGAATATCCTGCCAGCCCAGTTCCCGGGCGAGGTTCGCCAGACGCTCACTGACGACCAGAAGCCGACAGCGGAGTAACCAGTTTTCGCGATACCAACTCGGTATCAGCGACCAAAGCTGTTGTAACATTTCACCGCTGGTGACCACCAGCGTATTAATACCGCGCGCGTGCCAGCGCATCGCCTCTTCTGCACCGTCGTAGTGTTTCGCACAGCGCTGGTAGCACTCAACAAACGTCACGTCAGCCCCGCGTTCCCGCAGCGTTTCACCCAGCAGTTCGCGGCCACCGTTGCCGCGCAAAATGAGCGCGCGCTTTCCGGCAATAGTTTGTAATTCAGGTAATTGTAGCAAGACTTCGCTGATTTCCCGATCCAACGGGTAGCGAACGTCTGTTCCACTCACGGTATGTAAGGCCAGCGCGGTGGTTCTGCCGATAGCGAAATAGCGCGGAGCGGTCGGCCAGCGTGTCCCCGCCTGTTGCAGCTGCGCATGGGCAAATTCCACGGCATGCTGCGATAGCGCAAACAGCAGGTCGCCTTCCTGCAGGGTATTCATCTGGTCGGCGAGCGCAGAGAGCTCCCGACCGGGGGAGAATTCAATGAGCGGAAAACTCCAGGCCACCTGCCCCAGTGCGCGCAGACGGCTCACTAACTGCTCTCCTGCGGGAGAAGGGCGGGTGACAAGAATACTCATGCAGGGGGTTCTCCGTTATAGACCTCGGCCAGAATTTCACGCGCGCCGTTATTCAGCAGCTCTTCCGCCAGCGACACGCCAAGCGCTTCGGCATCCTGCGGCTTGCCGCGACGTTCGCCGCGCACCATCTGTGAACCGTCCGGCGCGCCCACCAGCGCACGCAGCCACAGTTCACCGTCTGTTAATTCAGCATAGCTGCCAATCGGCACCTGACACCCGCCTTCGAGGCGAGTATTCATCGCCCGCTCGGCTTTTACGCGGGTTGCGGTCTCGTCATGGTTCAGCGGAGCGAGCAGCTCGCGGGTACGCGCATCGTCCAGACGGCACTCAATACCGACGGCGCCCTGGCCGACGGCCGGCAGCGACAGCTCTGGCGGCAACGCCACGCGAATGCGTTCCTCCAGCCCCAGGCGCTTCAGGCCTGCAACCGCAAGAATAATGGCATCGTAATCGCCGTTATCCAGCTTGCCCAGACGCGTGCCAACGTTACCGCGCAGCGAGCGGATGATAAGGTCAGGACGACGCTCCGCCAGCTGACACTGACGGCGTAAACTGGACGTGCCAACCACGCTACCCGCCGGCAGCGCGTCGAGCGAGTCATAGTGATTCGAGACAAACGCGTCACGCGGATCTTCGCGCTCGCAGATGGTCACCAGCCCCAGCCCTTCCGGGAACTCGACGGGCACGTCTTTCATCGAATGTACGGCGATATCGGCGCGGTTCTCAAGCAATGCCAGTTCCAGCTCTTTGACAAACAGGCCCTTGCCGCCCACTTTCGCCAGCGGCGTATCCAGAATCACGTCACCGCGCGTGACCATCGGCACCAGCTCGACGCGCAATCCACTGTGGCAGGCTTCAAGGCGCTGCTTAACATAATGTGCCTGCCAGAGCGCGAGAGGGCTTTGGCGTGTGGCAATTCTCAAAACATTGTCTAACATGCTTGTTACCGTCATTATCAATCGCTAACCATCCTAACATTGTTGACTCTGGGATGGCAGTTTTACGGTTGATGAAGCGTGAGAGGGACAAGGCGGCGTATTCGTCAGCCATAGCCGTATTCAGGAATTTACACGTACAGAACGGTGCTACACTTGTATGTAGCGCATCTTTCTTTACGGTCAACCGGCAAGGTGTTAAATTGATCACGTTTTAGACCATTTTTTCGTCGGTACCACCATAATGACAAGGGCGAAAAAAGGGTAACGGTTATCTTTTTGAAATACTGCGGGCTCGCTGTTATTCGTGTTTTGAATAGCTTACGACACCCGGAAACATCAGGCGATACGTCTTGTACCTCTATATTGAGACTCTGAAACAGAGACTGGATGCCATAAATCAACTGCGTGTGGATCGCGCGCTTGCTGCCATGGGCCCTGCTTTCCAGCAGGTATACAGTCTGCTGCCGACATTATTGCACTATCACCACCCGCTGATGCCTGGCTACCTTGATGGTAACGTTCCCCAGGGCATTTGCCTCTTCACGCCTGATGAAACCCAACAGCATTATTTGAACGAGCTGGAACTCTACCGCGGCATGCCGCCTCAGGTTTCTCCGAAAGGTGAACTGCCGATTACCGGCGTTTACTCGATGGGGAGCACCTCATCGGTAGGGCAGAGCTGTTCTTCGGATCTGGATATCTGGGTCTGCCATCAATCCTGGCTCGATAACGAAGAGCGCCAGCTGCTGCAGCGTAAATGCAGCCTGCTGGAAAGCTGGGCGGCCTCGCTTGGCGTGGAAGTGAGCTTCTTCCTGATTGATGAAAACCGTTTCCGCCATAATGAAAGCGGCAGTCTGGGTGGTGAGGACTGCGGCTCGACTCAGCACATCCTGTTGCTGGATGAATTTTACCGTACTGCCGTTCGTCTGGCCGGGAAGCGTATTCTGTGGAATATGGTCCCGTGCGAAGAAGAAGAGCATTACGACGACTACGTCATGTCGCTTTACGCGCAGGGCGTACTGACGCCAAACGAATGGCTGGATCTGGGCGGCCTCAGCTCCCTGTCCGCCGAAGAGTACTTTGGCGCAAGCCTCTGGCAGCTCTACAAGAGCATTGATTCACCGTACAAAGCGGTGCTGAAAACCCTGCTGCTTGAAGCCTACTCGTGGGAATACCCTACGCCGCGCCTGCTGGCGAAAGATATCAAGCAGCGCCTGCACGATGGCGAGATTGTCTCCTACGGGCTCGACGCCTACTGCATGATGCTGGAGCGCGTTACCGAATACCTGAAAGCCATTGATGACACCACGCGTCTTGACCTGGTGCGTCGATGTTTCTATCTCAAAGTCTGTGAGAAGTTGAGCCGCGAGCGCGCCTGCGTGGGCTGGCGTCGTGAAGTGGTCAGTCAGTTAGTAAAAGAGTGGGGATGGGACGAAGCGCGTCTGTCCATGCTCGACAACCGGGCCAACTGGAAAATCGATCAGGTGCGTGAAGCGCACAACGAACTGCTCGACGCGATGATGCAAAGCTACCGTAACCTGATCCGCTTTGCGCGCCGCAATAATCTTAGCGTCTCCGCCAGCCCGCAGGATATCGGGGTGTTAACCCGTAAGCTGTACGCCGCGTTTGAAGCGCTGCCGGGCAAAGTGACCCTGGTTAACCCGCAGATTTCGCCTGACCTGTCTGAACCAAACCTGACCTTTATCTATGTGCCGCCGGGCCGCGCGAACCGGACCGGGTGGTATCTGTACAACCGTGCGCCAAGCATGGATTCGATTATCAGCCATCAGCCGCTGGAATATAACCGCTATCTGAACAAGCTGGTGGCGTGGGCCTGGTTTAACGGCCTGCTGACCTCGCGCACGCGCCTGTTTATCAAAGGCAATGAGGTTGTCGATTTAGCCAAGCTGCAGGAGATGGTGGCGGATGTCTCGCACCACTTCCCGCTGCGTCTGCCTGCGCCGACGCCAAAAGCGCTCTACAGCCCGTGCGAGATCCGTCACCTGGCAATCATCGTTAACCTGGAGTACGACCCGACGGCGGCCTTCCGCAATCAGGTAGTCCATTTTGACTTCCGCAAGCTGGACGTCTTCAGCTTTGGCGAGCAGCAAAACTGCCTGGTGGGCAGCGTAGACCTGCTGTACCGCAACTCGTGGAACGAAGTGCGTACCCTGCACTTCAACGGCGAGCAGGCGATGATTGAAGCGCTGAAAACCATTCTCGGCAAGATGCACCAGGATGCCGCGCCGCCGGACAGCGTGGAAGTGTTCTGCTACAGCCAGCATCTGCGTGGGTTGATTCGTACCCGCGTGCAGCAGCTGGTCTCTGAATGCATCGAACTGCGCCTCTCCAGCACCCGTCAGGAAACCGGGCGCTTTAAAGCGCTGCGCGTCTCCGGGCAGACGTGGGGCCTGTTCTTCGAGCGTCTGAACGTGTCGGTGCAGAAGCTGGAAAACGCCATCGAGTTCTACGGCGCGATTTCGCATAACAAGCTGCACGGCCTGTCGGTTCAGGTGGAAACCAACCACGTCAAGCTGCCGCAGGTGGTGGATGGCTTTGCCAGTGAAGGGATTATTCAGTTCTTCTTTGAAGAGTCGGGCGACGATGCCGGGTTCAACATCTACATTCTGGATGAGACCAACCGCGCCGAGGTGTATCACCACTGTGAAGGCAGCAAAGAGGAGCTGGTGCGCGACGTCAGCCGCTTCTACTCTTCCTCGCATGACCGTTTCACCTACGGTTCCAGCTTTATCAACTTCAACCTGCCGCAGTTCTACCAGATTGTGAACGTGGATGGGCGAGCGCAGGTGATCCCGTTCCGTACGCAGGCGATTACCCCTGCGGCGCCTGCGAATCAGGATACCGCACCGCTGTTGCAGCAGTATTTCTCCTGAGGCTTTTCGCCCGGTAAGGCGCAGCCGCCACCGGGCAACAAAACTACCTGAAACTCACGTCCTCGCCCGCCTGCGCGGTCGCCGCCTGTTCCAGCAGATCCCAGAACGTTTCGCCGCTGCGATCGCAAACCCACTCGTCACCCTTCAAATCAAAGTGATAGCCGCCCTGTTTGGCCGCCAGCCACACCTGGTGAAGCGGCTCCTGACGGTTAATAATAATTTTGCTGCCGTTTTCGAAGCTCAGGGTCAGAATGCCGCCGTTGATTTCACAATCGATATCGCTGTCGCCGTCCCAGTCGTCGATACGTTCTTCGATGGTCATCCACAGGGTGTCGGCAAGGCGATGGAATTCACTGTCGTTCATGGTTTTGTTCCTGTTTTTCGTGATGGCGGCAGTATAACGCTAAATAATTCCCGTTGCAGGAAAGCGGCAAACTCTTGCTTTTGTGTCTTCTCCTGCGATGATAGAAACAGATTTGAACTTACGGGCAACTTTATAATGAAAAACGCTTTCCGAACGCTTGCCGTTCTCATCACGCTGTTTAGCCTGACCGGCTGCGGACTGAAGGGACCACTCTACTTCCCGCCTGCGGATAAAACCGCGCCGCCGCCGACAAAACCGGTTAACAGCGGCATCGAGTCTTCCACGCCAAAGACTAACGATCGTGGCGATAACGGCGGTCCGACTCAGGTTAACCTCTGACGACAACGTTCTGTACCCGCGCAATGGAGCAAATGATGCAGTTCTCTAAAATGCATGGCCTTGGCAACGATTTTATGGTCGTCGACGCGGTAACGCAGAATGTGTTTTTCTCCCCGGAACTGATCCGCCGCCTGGCGGATCGGCACGTGGGCGTGGGGTTCGATCAGCTGCTGGTGGTTGAGCCGCCCTACGATCCTGACCTCGATTTCCACTACCGTATTTTCAACGCTGACGGCAGTGAGGTTAACCAGTGCGGCAATGGCGCGCGCTGTTTCGCCCGCTTTGTCCGCCTGAAAGGGCTCACCAATAAGCGCGATATCCGCGTCAGTACCGCCAACGGTCGTATGGTGCTCAGCGTTACCGACGATGAACTGGTGCGCGTCAATATGGGCGAGCCTAACTTCGAGCCTTCCGCCGTGCCGTTTCGCGCAAACAAAGCGGAAAAGACCTATATTATGCGGGCGGCCGAGCAGACAGTATTGTGCGGCGTTGTCTCGATGGGTAACCCGCACTGCGTGATTCAGGTGGATGACGTGGAAACCGCGGCGGTCGAAACGCTCGGTCCGGTTCTGGAGAGCCACGAGCGGTTCCCGGAGCGGGCGAACATCGGCTTTATGCAGGTGGTGAAGCGTGAACACATCCGTCTGCGGGTTTACGAGCGCGGCGCGGGCGAAACCCAGGCCTGCGGAAGCGGCGCCTGTGCGGCGGTGGCCGTCGGTATCTCCCAGGGGTTACTGGCAGAAGAGGTTCGCGTGGAATTACCGGGCGGGCGTCTTGATATCGCCTGGAAAGGAGCGGGTCATCCACTGTACATGACTGGCCCGGCGACACATGTTTATGACGGGTTTATCCATCTATGAAACAACCAGGGGAAGAACTGCAGGAAACAGTGACGGAACTGGACGACAGCGCTGTTGTTGATTATCTGCTGAACAATCCTGAGTTTTTTATTCGCAATGCACGCGTCGTCGAACGAATGCGCGTGCCGCATCCGGTTCGCGGGACCGTGTCGCTGGTTGAATGGCACATGGCGCGCGCGCGTAACCACATCAACCAGCTTGAAGAGAACATGACGCTGCTGATGGAGCAGGCCAGCACCAACGAAAGCCTGTTCTATCGCCTTCTGCACCTGCAGGCGCGTCTGGCCTCGGCGCACAGCCTTGAAGAGTTTCTCAGCCGCTTCCACCGCTGGGCGCGCGAGCTGGGGCTGGCAGGCGCAACGATTCGTCTGTTCCCTGACCGCTGGCGCATTGGCGCACCGTCGGGGTTCACCCATCTGGCGCTCAGCCGTCAGGCGTTTGAGCCGCTGCGCATTCAGCGCCTGGGCCATGAGCATCACTATCTGGGGCCGCTGAACGGACCTGAGCTGCTGGTAGTGCTGCCGGAAGCCAAAGCGATTGGCTCGGTAGCGATGTCGCTGATGGGGCGCGATGGCGACCTGGGGGTAATATTATTTACCAGCCGCGACGCGCACCACTATGAGCAGGGGCAAGCCACGCACCTGCTGCAGGAGATCGCCCTGATGCTGCCCGAGCTGCTGGAGCGCTGGATTGAACGCGTATGACGGACGGACTGCTCGCCACTGACGTCTCGCGGTTTCTGCGCTATCTCGGCGTGGAACGTCAGCTCAGCCCCATTACGCTGCTTAACTATCAGCGTCAGCTTGATGCCATCATGCAGATTGCCGAAGAAATCGGCCTGAAAAGCTGGCAACAATGTGACGCCGCCACGGTACGCGGGTTCGTCGTGCGTAGCCGTAAAAAAAATCTTAGCCCGGCGAGCCTTGCGCTCCGGCTCTCTGCCCTGCGCAGCTTCTTCGACTGGCTGGTCAGCCAGGGCGGCCTGAAAGCTAACCCGGCAAAAGGGATCGCCACGCCAAAAGCCCCGCGCCATCTGCCGAAAAATATCGACGTCGACGACGTAAACCGCCTGCTGGATATCGATCTAAACGATCCGCTCGCCGTGCGCGACCGCGCGATGCTGGAGGTAATGTACGGCGCGGGCCTGCGTCTCTCCGAACTGGTGAACCTCGACTTAAAGCATCTCGATCTGGAATCCGGCGAAGTGTGGGTGATGGGTAAGGGCAGCAAAGAGCGCCGCCTGCCGATTGGCCGCAACGCCGTCTCCTGGATTGAACACTGGCTGGATCTGCGCGGCCTGTTTGGCGCGGAAGAGGATGCGCTGTTTTTATCAAAGCTCGGCAAGCGGATCTCCGCGCGTAACGTGCAGAAGCGCTTTGCGGAGTGGGGCATCAAGCAGGGGCTGAACAGCCACGTGCATCCCCACAAGCTGCGCCACTCCTTTGCGACACACATGCTGGAATCGAGCGGCGATCTGCGTGGCGTACAGGAACTGCTTGGCCACGCGAATCTGTCGACCACTCAAATCTATACCCACTTAGACTTCCAACACCTTGCCTCGGTGTATGACGCGGCGCATCCACGCGCCAAACGGGGGAAATAATGCGTTTTTACCGCCCACTCGGTCAGATCTCAGCCCTGACGTTTGACCTTGATGACACCCTTTATGACAACCGCGAGGTGATCCTGCGTACCGAGCAGGAGTCGCTGGCGTTTGTGCAGAACTACCATCCCGCGCTGAAGGCGATGCAGAACAAGGACTTCCAGAAGCTGCGCCAGTCCCTGCGAGAGACCGAGCCGGACATTTACCACGACGTGACCGAATGGCGTCGTCGCGCGGTTGAGCAGGCGATGCTGAACGCGGGTCTGAGCGCACAGGATGCCGCCGTCGGTGCCGAAGCGGCAATGGAAAACTTCGCCAAATGGCGTAGCCGCATCGACGTGCCGCAGGAAACCCACTACACGCTGGCGAAGCTTGCCGAAAAGTGGCCGCTGGTGGCCATCACCAACGGCAATGCCCAGCCGGAGCTGTTTGGCCTCAGCGATTATTTTGAATTCGTGCTGCGCGCGGGTCCGCACGGGCGCGCGAAGCCGTTCAGCGACATGTACCATCTGGCAGCGGAGAAGCTTAACCTGCCGCTGGGTGAGATCCTGCACGTGGGCGATGACCTGACCACCGACGTGGCGGGTGCCATCCGCTGTGGCATGCAGGCCTGCTGGATCAAGCCAGAAAATGCGGAGCTGATGACCGCAACAGACAGCCGTCTTCTGCCGCACGTGGAAATTTCGCGGTTGGCATCCCTCACGACGCTGATATAATCATCAATTGTTCTGTATAAATTAACAGGGTTTTGGCGAGTGGAAACATTTGCCTGCCCGACATGACGTGACGGTGCCAATGGACGTTTCTTACCTGCTCGACAGCCTTAATGACAAACAGCGTGACGCGGTTGCCGCCTCGCGCACCAACCTGCTGGTTCTGGCTGGGGCGGGGAGTGGTAAGACACGCGTGCTGGTTCACCGTATCGCCTGGCTGCAGAGCGTGGAAAACTGCTCACCGTACTCGATTATGGCCGTGACGTTTACCAACAAGGCGGCGGCGGAGATGCGTCACCGTATCGCCCAGCTGATGGGCACCAGCCAGGGCGGCATGTGGGTTGGCACCTTCCACGGCCTGGCGCACCGTCTGCTGCGCGCGCACCATATGGACGCTAACCTGCCGCAGGATTTCCAGATCCTCGACAGCGAAGATCAGCTCCGCCTGCTGAAGCGCCTGATCAAGGCGATGAACCTCGACGAGAAGCAGTGGCCGCCGCGTCAGGCGATGTGGTACATCAACGGTCAGAAAGACGAAGGTCTGCGCCCGCACCACATTCAGAGCTTCGGTAACCCGGTCGAGCAGACCTGGCAGAACGTCTATAAGGCCTATCAGGAAGCGTGCGACCGCGCCGGCCTGGTGGATTTTGCCGAGCTGCTGCTGCGCGCCCACGAGCTGTGGCTCAACAAACCGCATATCCTGCAGCACTACCGCGAACGCTTCACCAACATCCTGGTGGACGAATTCCAGGATACCAACAACATCCAGTACGCGTGGATCCGCCTGCTGGCCGGAGATACCGGCAAGGTGATGATCGTGGGCGATGACGACCAGTCGATCTACGGCTGGCGCGGCGCGCAGGTGGAGAACATCCAGCGCTTCCTCAACGATTTTCCCGGCGCGGAAACCATCCGTCTGGAGCAGAACTATCGCTCAACCAGCAACATCCTGAGCGCGGCCAACGCCCTGATTGAGAACAACAACGGGCGTCTGGGCAAAAAGCTGTGGACCGACGGCGTCGACGGCGAACCGATCTCGATTTACTGCGCCTTCAACGAGCTCGACGAAGCGCGCTTCGTGGTGAACCGCATCAAAACCTGGCAGGACAACGGCGGCGCGCTGGAGCAGTGCGCCATTCTCTACCGCAGCAACGCCCAGTCGCGCGTGCTGGAAGAGGCGCTGCTGCAGGTGAGCATGCCGTACCGCATTTACGGCGGCATGCGATTCTTCGAACGTCAGGAGATCAAAGATGCGCTTTCGTATCTGCGCCTGATCGCCAACCGCAACGACGACGCGGCGTTTGAGCGCGTGGTGAACACGCCGACCCGCGGGATTGGCGACCGTACGCTGGACGTGGTGCGCCAGGCCTCGCGCGATCGCCAGCTGACGCTGTGGCAGGCGTGCCGCGAGCTGCTGCAGGAAAAAGCCCTCGCCGGACGTGCGGCCAGCGCGCTCCAGCGCTTCCTGGAATTAATTGATGCCCTGGCGCAGGAAACCGCCGACATGCCGCTGCACGTGCAGACCGACCGGGTGATTAAAGACTCCGGGCTGCGTACCATGTACGAGCAGGAAAAAGGCGAAAAGGGGCAGACCCGTATAGAGAACTTAGAGGAACTGGTCACGGCAACGCGCCAGTTCAGCTACAACGAAGAAGACGAAGACCTGATGCCGCTGCAGGCGTTCCTCTCTCACGCCGCGCTGGAGGCGGGTGAAGGGCAGGCGGACACCTGGCAGGACGCGGTTCAGCTGATGACCCTGCACTCCGCCAAAGGTCTGGAGTTCCCGCAGGTGTTTATCGTCGGCATGGAAGAGGGCATGTTCCCAAGCCAGATGTCGTTGGATGAAGGCGGGCGTCTGGAAGAAGAACGTCGTCTGGCTTACGTGGGCGTGACGCGAGCGATGCAGAAGCTGACGCTAACCTACGCCGAAACCCGCCGTCTGTACGGCAAAGAGGTCTATCACCGACCGTCGCGCTTCATCGGCGAACTGCCGGAAGAGTGCGTGGAAGAGGTACGTCTGCGCGCCAGCATCAGCCGTCCGGTTAGCCATCCGCGCATGGGCTCGCCGATCTCTGAAACCGACACCGGCTACAAGCTGGGCCAGCGCGTGCGCCATTCGAAGTTTGGCGAAGGTACCATTGTGAATCTGGAAGGCAGCGGCGAGCACAGCCGCCTGCAGGTCGCGTTCCAGGGGCAGGGGATCAAATGGCTGGTGGCGGCCTACGCGAAGCTGGAAACAGTCTAACATTCAGAAAAATATCATTATTTTGCAATAATCTGCTAGCCTTATACAGTGAAGGTCAATTAATGCCCTTCAGCGTTCCGTTGCGTGTTGACGCCACAGTTATTGCTGGCGTAACATGCGCGCACGATTACGCTAAGAGGACATTCGCCTTGGACACACCCAGTAGATACTGGCTCAATTCCCTGTCATCCAGGAACAACTCCTAAGGCTATCTCCTCATGCTGATGGCCTTAGTGGTTGTCAGCGACTGCATTATTCCCGTCGCGCTGAGTCAGGCTGTTTAATGGTCTGAAACCCAATTTGTTTCTGTGTGCCCACCGAACTGTCCGATATTTTTTGCATTGGGAGTCCCGGTCATGTTGAGCGCATTTCAACTCGAAAATAACCGACTGACTCGGCTTGAAGCCGAAGAGTCACAGCCCCTCATTGATGCCGTATGGGTGGATCTGGTCGAGCCGGACGACGATGAACGCCTTCGCGTACAATCTGAGCTGGGGCAAAGCCTGGCAACCCGCCCGGAACTGGAAGACATCGAAGCCTCCGCGCGTTTCTTTGAAGATGAAGACGGCCTGCACATTCACTCCTTCTTCTTCTTTGAAGATGCGGAAGATCACGCGGGCAACTCCACCGTGGCGTTTACCATTCGCGACGGTCGTCTGTTTACTCTGCGTGAACGCGAACTGCCGGCGTTTCGTCTCTACCGCATGCGCGCCCGCAGCCAGGCGATGGTGGACGGCAACGCTTACGAGCTGCTGCTCGATCTGTTCGAAACTAAAATTGAACAGCTGGCGGACGAAATTGAAAACATCTACAGCGATCTGGAAAAGCTGAGCCGCGTGATCATGGAAGGCCATCAGGGGGATGAGTACGACGAAGCGCTTTCGACGCTGGCAGAGCTGGAAGATATCGGCTGGAAGGTGCGTTTGTGTCTGATGGATACCCAGCGCGCGCTGAACTTTTTGGTGCGCAAGGCGCGTCTGCCGGGCGGTCAGCTGGAGCAGGCGCGTGAGATCTTACGCGATATCGAATCCCTGCTGCCGCACAACGAATCCCTGTTCCAGAAGGTGAACTTCCTGATGCAGGCGGCGATGGGCTTTATCAACATCGAGCAGAACCGCATCATCAAGATCTTCTCGGTAGTGTCCGTGGTGTTCCTGCCGCCGACGCTGGTGGCGTCCAGCTACGGGATGAACTTTGAGTTTATGCCGGAGCTGAAGTGGAGCTTTGGCTACCCGGGGGCGATTATCTTTATGATCCTCGCCGGGCTGGCACCATATCTGTACTTTAAGCGTCGGAACTGGCTGTAAAATCTGGCGGGTGGCGCTGCGCTTACCCGCCCTACAAAACACCTACATTCCTCTGCGGGTTCTGCGCTGGGTATAAATCGCATCGGCGACGAAAATCGCCAGCGCCACCCAGATAAAGGCAAAGGTCACCATCTTATCCGCACCCGGCACTTCGCCGTAAAACACCACCGCCAGCAGGAACATCAGCGTCGGGCCAATGTACTGGAAGAAGCCCAGCGTGGAGAGGCGCAGGCGCGTTGCCGCACCGGTGAAGCACAGCAGCGGAATGGTGGTCACTACGCCCGCCGCCATCAGCATCAGGTTCAGCGACCACGGGTTGCTGCCCATATGGCTTGTGGCGCTGTCGGCGATACCGAACAGATAGATCGCCGCCACCGGCAGCAGCCACAGGGTTTCAAACAGCATCCCGGTTTGCGCTTCCACCGCGATTTTCTTACGTACCAGGCCGTAAAAAGCAAAGCTGAACGCCAGACCGAGGGCGATAACCGGCAGCGAGCCAAACGTCCACAGCTGCACCAGTACGCCGCAGAAGGCCAGAATCACCGCCACCCACTGCATCCGGCGGAAGCGTTCGCCGAGGAAAATCATCCCCAGCACGATATTCACCAGCGGGTTAATGAAGTACCCCAGGCTCGCTTCGAGCATGTGGTGGTTATTCACCGCCCAGATAAACAGCAGCCAGTTGCCGCCAATCAGCACCGCAGAAAGCGCCAGCAGGAAGACCTTTTTAGGGGTTTGCAGCAGCGTTTTAACGCCGGACCACTGACGGCTGATGCTCATCAGCGCGATCATGAAGAAGAACGACCAGATGACGCGGTGAGTGAGGATCTCGTCGGCCGGAACATAGGCGATAAATTTGAAGTACGCCGGGGCGATACCCCAAATAAAATAAGCGGCAAGGGCGAGTAAAACGCCCTGCCGCGTCTGTTTAGCATCCATCGGGAAAATCCGTGACAAAAAAGTGAATCAATTTTACCCGAATTTGCCGCCTCAACCCACCATATAAGTGGCGGTTGCGCTGGCAATATAAACCTGCTCCTCGTTATGCAGCTCAACGCGGGCAACGGCAACTTTGTTCCCGGCACGCAGCAGGCTGCTGGTGCAGGTAAAGCGGTTTCCGCGCCCCGGGCGAAGATAGTCGACGCGTAAATCAATGGTGCCCATGCGCGCCAGACGCTGGCGGAGTTCATCTTCGTTGATGGTGTCATGGCGCGTCAGCGTACTGCCCACGCAGACCAGGCCTGCCGCCACGTCCAGCGCGGAGGCAATCACCCCGCCGTGCAGAATACTTTGCGCCCAGTTACCCACCATCATCGGCTGGTTGTTGAAACTCAGCTGGGCAAACTCTTTCTCATAACGCTCCAGCTCAAGACCCAGTGCACGGTTAAACGGCATGTGGTAAACAAAAATCTCGCCCACGAGTTTTAACACTTCTTCGGCGGTAAGCATGGCTGACATGAGGCATTACATCCTTATTGTTAATGAAATGTTGATTTTATGCTTCAGCAATAAGGAATTCCACTTTCAGAAACGAGGATGCAGCAGTTATCGCAGAAGTCTGTAGAATGTTCGCCTCATAACTATTCAGGTAATTTTACTCTTTGCAGGAGAACACCACCGATGCGGACGTATCTGGCCTGGTTACTGGCGGCGGTTGCGCTGCCCCTCACAGCATATGCGCAGGAAGCGACGATTAAAGAAGTCCATGATAAACCTGCCGTTAAGGGCAGCATTATCGCCAATATGCTGCAGGAGCATGACAATCCGTTCACGCTCTACCCGTATGACACGAACTACGTGATTTATACCCAAACCAGCGATCTCAACAAAGAAGCGATAAGCTCCTATAACTGGTCTGATAATGCGCGTAAGGATGAGGTGAAGTTCCAGCTTAGCCTCGCGTTCCCGTTCTGGCGCGGTATTCTGGGGCCAAACTCGGTGCTCGGCGCGTCTTATACGCAGAAATCCTGGTGGCAGCTCTCCAACAGCGGCGAATCTTCACCGTTCCGTGAAACCAACTATGAGCCGCAGCTTTTCCTCGGCTTCGCAACGGATTATGAATTTGCTGGCTGGACGCTGCGCGACGTCGAAGTGGGCTTTAACCATGATTCTAACGGACGTTCCGATCCAACCTCCCGTAGCTGGAACCGCGCCTATACGCGCCTGATGGCGCAGAACGGTAACTGGATGGTGGAAGTGAAGCCGTGGTATGTGCTCGGCAGCACCGATGACAACCCGGATATCACCAAATATATGGGCTACTACCAGCTCAAAGTTGGCTACCAGTTAGGTGAAGCCGTGCTGAGCGCGAAGGGGCAGTACAACTGGAACACCGGCTACGGCGGTGCGGAGCTCGGTCTGAGCTACCCGGTGACGAAGCACGTGCGTCTCTATACCCAGGTGTATAGCGGCTACGGCGAGTCGCTGATCGACTACAACTTCAATCAGACTCGCGTTGGCGTGGGCGTAATGCTGAACGATATTCTCTAAGCTGCTCGAATGTTTTTGCGTTAAACGTTGAAGTTTCTCTCTCAGGCGCTGAAAATAGCGCCTGTTTTATTTTTCGCAAATGGGGTTAACGTGGCGCAGGCGGAAGTATTGAATCAGGAGTCGCTGGCTAAACAGGTTTTGCATGAAACCTTTGGCTACCAGCAGTTCCGCCCTGGCCAGGAAACCATCATTGAAGCGGTGCTGGAAGGCCGAGACTGCCTGGTGGTGATGCCGACCGGCGGCGGTAAATCCCTCTGTTATCAGGTGCCCGCGCTGGTGCTGAACGGCCTGACGGTCGTGGTATCCCCGCTCATTTCCCTGATGAAAGACCAGGTTGACCAGCTGCTCGCCAACGGCGTGGCGGCGGCCTGTCTTAACTCGACCCAAACCCGGGAGCAGCAGCAAGAGGTGATGGCCGGGTGCCGTACCGGGCAGATCCGCCTGCTGTATATCGCGCCAGAGCGCCTGATGCTGGATAACTTCCTCGACCATCTCGCGCACTGGAACCCGGTCCTGCTGGCGGTGGATGAAGCGCACTGTATCTCCCAGTGGGGACACGATTTCCGTCCGGAATACGCCGCCCTCGGCCAGCTGCGTCAGCGCTTCTCTGAACTGCCGTTTATGGCGCTTACCGCCACGGCGGATGACACCACGCGCCTGGATATCGTTCGCCTGCTGGGGCTGAACGACCCGTATATTCAGGTCAGCAGCTTCGACCGCCCGAACATCCGCTACATGCTGATGGAAAAATTCAAGCCGCTGGACCAGCTCCTGCGCTACGTTCAGGAGCAGCGCGGCAAGTCCGGTATCATCTACTGCAACAGCCGTGCGAAGGTGGAAGACACCGCCGCGCGTCTGCAAAACCGTGGCTTTAGCGCCGCCGCATATCACGCCGGGCTGGAGAACCACATCCGCGCCGACGTGCAGGAGAAATTCCAGCGCGACGACCTGCAAATCGTGGTCGCGACGGTGGCGTTCGGGATGGGCATCAACAAGCCGAACGTGCGCTTTGTGGTGCATTTCGACATTCCACGCAATATCGAATCCTACTATCAGGAGACCGGCCGCGCCGGCCGTGACGGCCTGCCTGCGGAAGCGATGCTGTTTTACGATCCGGCCGATATGGCGTGGCTGCGCCGCTGTCTGGAAGAGAAGCCGCAGGGACAACTCCAGGACATTGAGCGCCACAAGCTCAACGCGATGGGTGCCTTCGCTGAAGCGCAAACCTGCCGCCGTCTGGTGCTGCTCAACTACTTTGGTGAAGGGCGACAGGAGCCGTGCGGCAACTGCGACATCTGCCTCGATCCGCCAAAGCAGTACGATGGCCTGATGGACGCGCGCAAAGCGCTCTCGACCATTTACCGCGTGAATCAACGCTTCGGGATGGGCTACGTGGTGGAAGTACTGCGCGGTGCCAATAACCAGCGTATCCGCGACATGGGCCACGACAAGCTGCCGGTTTACGGCATCGGTAAAGATCAGAGCCACGAGCACTGGGTCAGCATTATTCGTCAGCTGATCCACCTCGGCTTTGCCACACAGAACATTGCCCAGCACTCCGCGCTACAGCTGACCGAAGCAGCGCGTCCGGTGCTGCGCGGTGATGTTGAGCTCAAGCTCGCCGTGCCGCGCGTGGTTGCCCTCAAGCCGCGCGTGATGCAGAAATCCTACGGCGGTAACTATGACCGCAAGCTGTTTGCCAAGCTTCGCAAGCTGCGTAAAGCTATCGCTGACGAAGAGAACATCCCGCCATACGTGGTGTTCAACGACGCGACGCTGATTGAGATGGCGGAACAGATGCCGCTCAGCGCCAGCGAGATGCTCAGCGTCAACGGCGTCGGCACGCGCAAGCTGGAGCGCTTTGGTAAAGAGTTTATGGCGCTTATCCGCTCTCACGCCGATGGTGATGATGAGGAGTAGTCAGACGGGCGAAAAAGTGCCAGGATGATGACTCACTGAATTATTTCCCCGCGAGCTAATTATGTTAATGCTATTTCTCACCGTGGCGTTAGTGCACATCGTTGCGCTGATGAGCCCTGGACCAGACTTTTTCTTCGTGTCGCAAACTGCCGTCAGCCGCTCCCGCAAAGAAGCGATGATGGGCGTGCTCGGTATTACCATGGGCGTTATGGTCTGGGCGGCGGTCGCGCTGCTCGGTCTGAACCTGATCCTGGCGAAGATGGCGTGGCTGCATAACATCATTATGGTTGGCGGCGGGCTGTACCTGTGCTGGATGGGCTACCAGATGCTGCGCGGGGCGCTGAAGAAAGAAGAGAAAAAACCGGAAGAGCCAAAGGTAGAGCTGGCAACGGGCGGCCGCAGCTTTGTAAAAGGGCTCCTGACTAACCTGGCAAACCCGAAAGCGATTATCTATTTCGGATCCGTGTTCTCGCTGTTTGTGGGTGACAGCGTCGGCGCAGGCGCGCGCTGGGGGATCTTCCTGCTGATCGTTGTTGAGACGTTCGCCTGGTTCACTATTGTTGCCAGCCTGTTCGCCTTACCGGCGATGCGCCGCGGCTATCAGCGCATCGCGAAGTGGATCGACGGCTTTGCCGGCGCGCTGTTCGCCGGCTTCGGCATTCATCTCATCATTTCTCGCTAAGCATGACGCGCTGACGCAAGCAGCGCGCCAACCAGCATAAACAGCGAACCAAAGACTTTATTCAGGGCCTTCATCTGCTTAGGCCCTTTAATCCACGCCGCTATCCGCTGCGCCAGCGTCGCGTAACCAATCATCACGATGATATCGACGATGATGGTGGTCGCTCCCAGCACCACGTACTGCATCACCTGGGGCTGATGTGGCACGATAAATTGCGGGAACAGCGCGGCGAGGAACACAATGCTTTTCGGGTTCGTCAGGTTCACGAACACCGCGCGCTTAAACAGATGGCCGCGCGTTTGCGTCCTGGAGAGCGTATTCAGGTCAATCGAGCCTGCCGCGCGCCACTGCTGGATACCGAGCCAAATCAGATACGCCGCACCGGCCCACTTCAGCACTTCAAACGCCAGCACCGAACGAGAGAACAGCGTCCCCAGACCAATCCCCACCAGCACAATATGAATGCCGAGCCCGGTCTGTAAACCGGCAATGGACGCCGCCGCACCGCGATAGCCGTGGTTGATGGAAGTGGTCATAGTGTTAATGGCGCCAGAGCCGGGTGAAAGGCTAAGGATGATTGATGTCAGCAGGTAGGCGAACCACCACTCGAAGGTCATTTGAAGCTCCCGAACCGTCTATTTTTATGCCACAATACGCTATTGTTGAGTCATTTTGTGACCAGTGACGAAAAAAAACGATATTCCCTGGATTACGTGAGTGGAAACCCAATGTTTCAGCAGAAAAAGGACTGGGAAACACGAGAAAACGCGTTTGCTGCTTTCTCAATGGGGCCGCTGACCGATTTCTGGCGGCAGCGTGAGGAAGACGAGTTTACGGGCGTCGGTGGCATCCCGGTGCGCTTCGTTCGCTTCCGCAATGAAAAAAATGACCGGGTGATCGTGGTCTGCCCCGGGCGTATCGAAAGCTACGTTAAATATGCCGAACTGGCCTACGATCTGGTCAACATGGGGTTTGACGTGCTGATCATCGACCACCGTGGACAGGGGCTGTCCGGGCGCATGCTGCCGGATACGCACCGCGGGCATGTGGATCACTTCAGCGATTATGTCGACGATTTTGCCGCGTTCTGGCAGCAGGAAGTTCAGCCCGGCCCCTGGCGCAAGCGGTACATCCTTGCGCACTCCATGGGCGGCGCCATTTCGACGCTGTTTTTGCAGCGGTATGAGCACCAGTGCGACGCCATTGCGCTCACCGCGCCGATGTACGGTATTGTCATTCGTTTTCCCGACTGGATGGTGCGCCATCTTCTCGACTGGGCTGAGGGCCATCAGCGCATTCGTGAAGGCTATGCCATCGGAACCGGACGCTGGCGCGCATTGCCGTTCGCCATCAACGTCTTAACCCACAGTCGGCAGCGCTATCGCCGCAACCTGCGCTTTTATGCCGATGAACCGCGCTTGCGCGTCGGCGGCCCAACCTGGCACTGGGTGCGTGAGGGTATTCTGGCCGGTGAGCAGGTGTTGGCAGGCGTAGGTGATGATGACACGCCGACGCTTCTGATTCAGGCGGAAGAAGAGCGTGTGGTGGATAACCGCATGCATGACCGCTATTGTGAACTGCGCGCTGCCGCCGGTCACCCTTGTGAAGGGGGTAAACCGCTGGTCATCAACGGCGCGTACCATGAGATCCTTTTTGAAAAGGACGCTATGCGCTCAGTCGCGCTTAACGCCATCGTCGAGTTTTTCGACCGGCATAACTGATTTTCTATTGAGGTTAAATTTTCCTATGTACCAGGTTGTTGCATCTGATTTAGATGGCACGCTGCTTTCCCCCGACCACACCCTGTCGCCTTATGCGAAAGAGACCTTAAAGCTTCTGACCGCCCGTGGCGTGAACTTTGTGTTCGCTACCGGCCGCCACCACGTGGACGTGGGGCAGATCCGCGATAATCTGGAGATCAAGTCGTACATGATCACCTCCAACGGTGCGCGCGTGCATGATACCGACGGCAACCTGATCTTCACCCATAACCTGGATCGCGATATTGCCGCCGATCTCTTCGGCGTGGTGCATAACAATCCGGCTATCGTCACCAACGTATACCGTGACGACGAATGGTTCATGAACCGCCACCGCCCGGATGAAATGCGTTTCTTCAAGGAAGCGGTATTCAACTACTCCCTGTATGAGCCGGGCCTGCTGGATCCAGAGGGGATCAGCAAGGTGTTCTTCACCTGCGACAGCCACGAAGAGCTGCTGCCGCTTGAGCAGGCGATCAACGCCCGCTGGGGCGATCGCGTCAACGTGAGCTTCTCTACCCTGACCTGTCTGGAAGTGATGGCGGGCGGCGTTTCTAAAGGTCACGCGCTCGAAGCGGTTGCGAAACGTCTGGGCTTCGCGCTTAAAGACTGTATCGCCTTTGGCGACGGCATGAACGACGCCGAGATGCTCTCTATGGCGGGCAAAGGCTGCATCATGGAAAACGCGCACCAGCGTCTGAAGGATCTGCATCCGGAGCTGGAAGTCATCGGCACCAACGCAGACAACGCGGTACCGAAATACCTGCGCAAACTGTTCCTTGAATAATCTTCATTCGGTTGTTTATTGTTCAGTTGTCAACTAAAGAGTTCGCTACAATGCCTGTCCTTCTTTCTGAGAGACAAGCATTGTGGCGCTACTCATTATCACCACTATCCTGTGGGCCTTCTCCTTTAGCCTGATTGGCGAATACCTTGCCGGTTCGGTCGACAGTTACTTCTCGGTGCTGATGCGCGTGGGGCTGGCGGCGCTGGTGTTCCTGCCGTTCCTGCGCACGCGCGGGCAATCGCTGAAAACCATTCTGCTGTACATGCTGGTGGGGGCGATGCAGCTTGGCATCATGTATCTGTTCAGCTTCCGGGCTTACGTCTACCTGTCCGTCTCCGAATTCCTGCTCTTTACCGTGCTGACGCCGCTCTATATCACGCTGATTTACGATCTGCTCAGCAGGCGCCGCCTGCGCTGGGGATATCTGCTAAGCGCCGCGCTGGCGGTTATTGGCGCGGCGATCATTCGCTACGACAAAGTGAGCGATCACTTCTGGACAGGGCTGATGTTCGTCCAGCTTGCCAACATCAGCTTTGCCATTGGTATGGTGGGCTACAAACGCCTGATGGAAACCCGCCCGATGCCGCAGCACAACGCGTTTGCGTGGTTCTATATGGGCGCGGCGATCGTCGCGGTGGCGGCGTGGTTTATGCTCGGCAACCCGCAAAAGCTGCCGACCACCACCGTGCAGTGGAGCGTTCTGGTCTGGCTGGGCGTGGTGGCATCGGGGCTGGGGTACTTTATGTGGAACTACGGCGCTACGCAGGTAGACGCCGGTACGCTGGGGATCATGAACAACGTGCACGTCCCGGCGGGGCTGCTGGTGAACCTTGCCATCTGGCAGGAACAGCCGCACTGGCCGAGCTTCCTTATTGGGGGGGCGGTGATCCTGGCTTCACTGTGGGTCCATCGCCGCTGGGTCGCTCCGCGCTCCGCACAAACGGAAGATGGTCGCACGCGTGGTTCCGCGCTGAGCGAATAAACGCCTCCGTAACCGGCTGACGCTGCTCGCCATCGCGCACGGCGGCGTACAGCCGGCTCCACAGTCCTTCCCCCAGGGTTTTGGTGACCACCAGACCCTGGCGTTCAAAGCTCTCCACCACCCAGTGCGGCAGCGCCGCGATACCCATGCTGGCCGCCACCATCTGGATCAGCAGCAGGGTGTTATCCACGCTTTTCAGCTGCGGGCTGATGCCTGCCGGCTGCAGGAAATGACGCCAGATATCCAGGCGGCTGCGCTGAACCGGGTAAATCAGCAGCGTTTCTGTCGCCAGATCTTCCGGCGTAATGCGCGTTTTGGCCGCCAGCGGATGGTCCGGCGCCAGCACCAGACGCACCTCAAAATCAAACATCGGCGAATAGTGCAGGCCGCTGCGCGGCAGGATGTCGGACGTCATCACCAGATCCAGCTCGCCCTGCTGGAGCGAGGGCTGCGGGTCGAACGTCACGCCGGATTTAAAGTCCATTTCCACTTGCGGCCACTTCTGGCGGAAGTTCTCAAGCGCAGGGGTCAGCCACTGAATACAGCTGTGGCACTCAATGGCGATCCGCAGTTTGGTCTGCTGCGGCTCGTTACACGCCTGCAGCGCGCTGGCGATCTGCGGCAGTACCTGATTCGCCAGTTGAAGAAGAATTTCACCCTGCGGCGTAAAGCGCAAAGGCTGGCTCTTACGCACAAATAGACGAAATCCGAGGCGTTGTTCCAGATCGCTGAACTGGTGAGAAAGGGCGGACTGGGTCTGGTGCAGCGTGGCCGCCGCCGCCGCGAGCGAACCGCAGTTCCGCAACGCTTGTAGCGTTTTCAGGTGTTTAATCTCGATCATGAAAGTCCTTCACTCCGCCATGAACATTTTGCGCTTGAGGAATATACAGTACCTGCCAATTATAGATGTGTAAACATCTGGACGTCTAAATAACAAATTTCACAAGGGGCATACCATGACAATCCGCACTCACACTCTCGGTTTTCCTCGCGTTGGCCTGCGTCGCGAGCTGAAAAAAGCGCAAGAAAGCTACTGGGCGGGCAACGCCTCCCTTGAAGAACTGCTGGCGGTGGGGCGGGAGCTGCGCGCCCGTCACTGGGATCAGCAAAAACAGGCGGGTATTGACCTGCTGCCGGTGGGCGATTTCGCCTGGTACGACCATGTTCTGACGACCAGCCTGCTGCTGGGCAACGTGCCGGCTCGTCATCAGAACAAAGATGGATCGGTGGATATCGACACCCTGTTCCGCATCGGCCGTGGCCGCGCGCCAACGGGTGAGCCAGCGGCAGCGGCGGAAATGACCAAGTGGTTTAACACCAACTATCACTATATGGTGCCGGAGTTCGTCAAAGGTCAGCAGTTTACGCTGACCTGGACGCAGCTTCTGGACGAAGTGGATGAAGCGCTGGCGCTGGGCCACCAGGTGAAGCCCGTATTGCTGGGGCCGGTAACCTACCTGTGGCTGGGTAAAGTGAAGGGCGAACAATTTGACCGCCTCAGCCTGCTGAACGATATTCTGCCGGTGTATAAGCAGGTGCTGATTGAGCTGGGCAAGCGCGGCATTCAGTGGGTGCAAATCGACGAACCCGCGCTGGTGCTGGAGCTGCCGCAGGAGTGGCTCGATGCCTTTAAACCGGCGTATGACGCGCTCACCGGCCAGGTGAAGCTGCTGCTGACCACCTATTTCGAGGGCGTGACGCCGAACCTCGACACTATCACCGCGCTGCCGGTTCAGGGCCTGCACGTTGACCTGGTTCACGGTAAGGACGATGTCGCAGAGCTGCACAAGCGCCTGCCTGAGGAGTGGTTGCTCTCCGCCGGTCTGGTCAACGGCCGTAACGTCTGGCGCGCCGATCTGACCGAGAAATACGCCCAAATTAAAGACATCGTCGGCAAACGTGAGCTATGGGTGGCTTCATCCTGCTCGCTGCTGCACAGTCCGATCGATCTGAGCGTGGAGACCCGTCTCGACCCTGAAGTGAAAAGCTGGTTTGCCTTCGCCCTGCAAAAATGTGAAGAGCTGGCACTGCTGCGCGACGCGCTCAACAGCGGCGACACGGCGGCGATTACCGACTGGAGCGCACCGATTCAGGCGCGTCGTCACTCGGCTCGCGTGCACAACCCGGCGGTAGAAAAACGTCTGGCGGCCATCACCGCCCGGGACAGCCAGCGTCAGAGCCCGTACGAGGTACGTGCCGAAGCCCAGCGCGCCCGCTTCAATCTTCCCGCGTGGCCGACCACGACCATCGGTTCATTCCCGCAAACTACCGAGATCCGCGGCCTGCGTCTGGACTTCAAAAAGGGCAATCTGGACGCGAATCATTACCGCACCGGCATTGCGGAACACATCAAGCAGGCGATTATCGAGCAGGAACGCCTCGGGCTGGACGTGCTGGTGCACGGCGAAGCCGAGCGTAACGACATGGTCGAATACTTCGGTGAACACCTGGACGGCTTCGTCTTTACCCAGAATGGCTGGGTGCAGAGCTACGGCTCCCGCTGCGTGAAGCCGCCGGTGGTCATTGGGGACGTCAGCCGCCCGGAACCGATCACGGTGGAGTGGGCGAAGTACGCCCAGTCCCTGACCGACAAGCCGGTAAAAGGCATGCTGACCGGCCCGGTGACCATTCTCTGCTGGTCGTTCCCGCGCGAAGACGTGACCCGTGAAACCATCGCCAAACAGATCGCGCTGGCGCTGCGTGATGAAGTGGCGGATCTGGAGGCGGCGGGGATTGGCATCATCCAGATTGACGAACCGGCGCTGCGCGAAGGTTTGCCGCTGCGCCGCAGCGACTGGGATGCTTACCTGCAGTGGGGCGTGGAAGCGTTCCGCATCAACGCCGCAGTGGCGAAGGACGACACCCAGATCCACACCCATATGTGTTACTGCGAATTTAATGACATCATGGATTCGATTGCCGCGCTGGATGCAGACGTGATCACCATCGAGACCTCGCGTTCAGACATGGAGCTGCTGGAGTCGTTTGAAGAGTTCGACTACCCGAACGAAATTGGGCCGGGCGTATATGACATTCACTCCCCGAACGTGCCGAGCGTGGAGTGGATTGAAGCGCTGCTGAGGAAAGCTGCCCAGCGTATCCCGGCAGAACGCCTGTGGGTAAACCCGGACTGCGGCCTGAAAACCCGCGGCTGGCCGGAGACGCGTGCGGCGCTCGCCAACATGGTGAAGGCGGCGCAGAACTTACGTCAGGCTTGATGACGCGCAGGCCCGGTAAGGCGCAGTCGCCACCGGGCTTTTTTTATGCTTTCTTCCCACCGTACTGGCTAAACCATGCCAGCATTCTCTGCCAGCCATCTTTCGCGGATTCCGCGTGATAGCTCGGACGATAATCGGCATTAAACGCGTGTCCGGCATCGGGATACACCACGATTTCGGCCTTCGCGTTCGCCGCCCGCAGCGCGTGGCGCATCGTCTCGACGGTATCAAGCGGAATGCCGGTATCCTGGCCACCATATAGCCCTAACACCGGGGCATTGAGATCGGTAGCGATATCAACCGGATGCTTCGGTGAGTTCAGCGTCTTTTCGCCCACCAGTTTGCCGTACCAGGCAATGGCGGCTTTCAGCTGCGGGTTATGCGCGGCATACAGCCAGCTAATGCGTCCACCCCAGCAGAAACCGGTGACCATTAAGCGGTGCGGGTCGCCGCCGTTGCGCGCCGCCCAGCTGGCGACGTGGTCGAGGTCTGCCAGCACCTGCGCGTCCGGCACTTTGCTGACCAGGTTGCTGAACAGCGTCGGGATATCACTGTAGTCATTCGGATCGCCCTGACGGAAGTAGAGCTCTGGCGCAACGGCCAGATAACCCTCCAGCGCCAGGCGGCGGCAGAGGTCGCGAATATGTTCGTGAACGCCGAAAATCTCCTGAACCACAATCACGATGGGCAGCGGGCCGTCTGCTGACTTTGGCCGCGCGTGATATGCAGGCATATTTTCCCCCTGAGAGGGGATGGAGGTCTCGCCTGCCGTAATGGCCTCTTCTGAGGTTGAGACGATAGTTGAAGCATGCGGAGCCGCAGCAGGTGCAAATCCGGTTTTTTCAGTCATGGCATTCTCCGTACCAATGAGTTAGCGCAAAGGTAAATATAGACACCAGGTTAACAACTCACAGTGCCTTAAACGGTCTATCTTTTGTGCAGCACCCGACGATATAACTTGTTAATGTGATGTGAGTCACCTTTTGATGGAAATTCAATGCAATCATTTTCATTCATGGTGAGATGTGTCACGAAATTATGCTTACCGCTTCTGTAAAGTACCGTTTTACTTCTTCTGACTAACCGACCCACAGAGGAGTCACCTATGTCTAAGTCTGATGTTTTTCATCTCGGCCTCACTAAAAATGATTTACAAGGGGCTACGCTCGCTATCGTCCCTGGCGACCCAGAGCGTGTGGAAAAGATCGCCGCGCTGATGGATAAGCCGGTCAAGCTGGCTGCCCATCGTGAATTCACCACCTGGCGCGCAGAGCTGGATGGCAAAGCGGTGATTGTGTGCTCTACCGGTATCGGTGGCCCGTCTACCTCTATTGCCGTGGAAGAGCTGGCGCAGCTGGGCATTCGTACTTTCCTGCGTATCGGCACCACCGGCGCGATTCAGCCGCACATTAACGTCGGCGACGTGCTGGTGACGACCGCATCCGTGCGTCTGGACGGCGCAAGCCTGCACTTTGCACCGATGGAATTCCCGGCAGTGGCTGACTTCGAGTGCACCACCGCGCTGGTTGAAGCGGCGAAATCCGTGGGCGCAACCACTCACGTGGGCGTAACTGCCTCTTCTGATACCTTCTATCCGGGCCAGGAGCGTTACGACACCTTCTCAGGCCGCGTAGTGAGCCGCTTCAAAGGCTCAATGGAAGAGTGGCAATCCATGGGCGTGATGAACTACGAGATGGAATCCGCAACGCTGCTGACCATGTGCGCAAGCCAGGGTCTGCGTGCCGGTATGGTGGCGGGCGTTATCGTCAACCGCACCCAGCAGGAGATCCCGAACGCCGAAACCATGAAGCAGACAGAAAGTCACGCGGTAAAAATCGTGGTTGAAGCGGCTCGCCGCCTGATCTAGTCCTCCTCTCTGAGATAAAAGGCCGACGCGTTCGGCCTTTATTTTTTGCGTAGCGCCTCGCAGGAAAACCCTTTCAAACTGGACGTTTATACAGCACAATCTTATTTTGTGCGGGTAATACGTTGATGCAGGGGGCATTGTGGATATCTCAATCCTTATTTATGCGGTAATTGCGCTGGCTGGCGTGGCGATAGGCTGGCTGATATCCAGCTATCAGCATGCACAGCAGAAGGCCGAGCAGTTGGCTGAACGCGAAGAGATCGTCGCCGATTTAAGCGCCGCAAAACAGCAGCTTGCCCTAAGCGACCACTGGCGCGACGAGTGTGAACTGCTCAATAACGAACTGCGTAACCTGCGCGACATCAACACCTCGCTGGAGGCCGATCTCCGCGAAGTGACTACCCGCCTTGAATCCACCCAGCTGCATGCCGAAGACAAAATCCGCCAGATGATCAACAGCGAGCAGCGCCTCAGCGAGCAGTTCGAGAACCTCGCCAACCGCATTTTCGAGCACAGCAACCGCCGCGTTGATGAGCAAAATCGCCAGAGCCTGAACAGCCTGCTGACGCCGCTGCGCGAACAGCTGGACGGCTTTCGCCGTCAGGTACAGGACAGCTTTGGTCAGGAAGCCCGCGAACGCCACACGCTGGCGCATGAGATCCGCAATCTTCAACAGCTGAATGCCCAGATGGCGCAGGAGGCGGTCAACCTGACGCGGGCGCTGAAAGGCGATAACAAAACCCAGGGTAACTGGGGGGAAGTGGTGCTCACCCGCGTGCTGGAGGCCTCTGGCCTGCGGGAAGGGTATGAATACGAAACGCAGGTGAGTATCGAAAACGATGCCCGCTCGCGAATGCAGCCGGATGTGATTGTGCGTCTGCCGCAGGGCAAAGATGTGGTCATTGACGCCAAAATGACGCTGGTGGCCTATGAGCGCTACTTCAACGCTGAAGATGACTATACGCGCGAATCGGCGCTGCAGGAGCACATTGCCTCCGTGCGTAACCATATTCGCCTGCTGGGCAGAAAAGATTATCAGCAGCTGCCGGGGCTGCGCTCGCTGGACTACGTGCTGATGTTTATCCCGGTCGAACCCGCGTTTTTGCTGGCGCTCGACAGACAGCCCGAGCTGATCACCGAAGCGCTGAAAAATAACATTATGCTGGTCAGCCCCACCACGCTGCTGGTGGCCTTACGCACCATTGCGAACCTGTGGCGCTATGAGCACCAGAGCCGTAACGCGCAGCAGATTGCCGACCGCGCCAGCAAGCTGTACGACAAAATGCGCCTCTTCGTGGACGATATGTCCTCCGTCGGGCAAAGTCTGGATCGTGCGCAGGATAACTACCGCCAGGCGATGAAAAAGCTCTCCTCCGGGCGTGGCAACCTGCTTGCGCAGGCTGAAGCATTCCGCAGCCTGGGAGTGGAGGTTAAACGCGAGATTAATCCGGAATTGGTCGAACAGGCGACAGCCCAGGACGAAGAGTTCCGACTGCGTGAGGGCGGGGATGAACAAAATACCCCCAACCAGGACAACGATTTAGCGGCGGATTTATCGCCAGACGAGCAGCCAGCGCGTTTCTTTCGCGGTGGTTGAATCGTAGGGCAATTGCGCCCAATCTGTTACACTTCACGAACATTTGACTGATTAGCAGGCTCTGAGATGGTTGACGATTCACAAGACACGACGCACTTTGGCTTTCAGACTGTAGCCAAAGCGCAGAAAGCTGACATGGTGGCCCACGTATTTCATTCCGTGGCGGCGAAGTACGATGTGATGAATGACTTGATGTCGTTCGGCATTCATCGCTTGTGGAAGCGCTTCACCATCGACTGCAGCGGTGTGCGTCGTGGACAAACGGTTCTCGATCTGGCTGGCGGTACGGGCGATCTGACGGCGAAATTCTCCCGTCTGGTGGGCGAAACCGGTCGCGTTGTACTGGCTGATATTAATGACTCCATGCTTAAAATGGGACGCGAAAAACTGCGTAACATCGGCGTGGTGGGTAATGTGGAATACGTGCAGGCCAACGCCGAAGCGCTGCCGTTCCCGGACAATACTTTTGACTGCATCACGATTTCCTTCGGTCTGCGTAACGTCACTGATAAAGAAAAAGCGCTGCGCTCCATGTACCGCGTGCTGAAGCCGGGTGGACGCCTGCTGGTGCTCGAGTTCTCTAAACCGATTATCGACCCGCTGAGCAAAGCCTACGACGCCTATTCCTTCCACGTGCTGCCGCGTATTGGCGAACTGGTGGCAAACGACGCGGAAAGCTATCGCTATCTGGCGGAATCAATTCGCATGCATCCGGATCAGGACACCTTAAAAGCCATGATGCAGGATGCGGAATTTGAGAACGTTGAGTACTTCAACATGACGGCGGGTGTCGTCGCGCTGCATCGCGGTTACAAATTCTGAGTGGAGGTGTCCCGTGCCCTTTAAACCCTTAGTCACCGCAGGCATCGAGAATGTGCTGAATGCCTTCCTGTATCGCGCTCCGGCGCTGAAAGCCGCACGTCAGCGGCTAAACGGGAAGGTACTGCGCATTGTGTTAAAAGAGTTCTCGACGCCGCTCGTGCTGGTTTTCAGCGAACGTCAGCTTGACGTTCTGGGTGAGTGGGAAGGTGAAGCTGATTGCTCGGTCATTACCCATATGAGCGTGCTGCCAAAACTGCGCGATCGCCAGCAATTAACGGCGCTTATCCGCAGCGGTGAGCTGGAAGTGGAAGGCGACATCCAGGTCGTGCAGAACTTCGTTGCGCTCAGCGATCTGGCTGAGTTTGACCCGGCAGAGCTGCTGGCGCCTTTTATTGGCGACATCGCCGCTGAAGGGATCGGGAAAGTTATTCATGGCGGCACGGCGTTCCTGCGCAAAAATCTGCAACGCCAACAGCGTTATGCCGCAGAAGTGCTGACCGAAGAGTGGCGCATGGCGCCTGGGCCGCTGGAAGTTGCGTGGTTCGCAGAAGAGACGGCCGCGGTTGAACGTGCGGTTGATGCCCTAAGCAAACGGCTGGAAAAACTGGAGGGCAAATGACGCCTGGTGAAATTCGGCGCCTCTATTTTATCATCCACACCTTTTTGAGTTACGGGCTCGACGAGCTCATCCCCAAAATGCGTATCACGCTGCCGCTCAGGATCTGGCGGCGGACGCTGTTCTGGATGCCAAATCGCCATAAAGGTCAGCCGCTGGGTGAACGCCTGCGTCTGGCGCTGCAGGAGCTCGGCCCGGTATGGATTAAGTTCGGACAGATGCTCTCAACTCGCCGCGATCTCTTCCCGCCGCACATTGCCGATGAACTGGCGATGCTGCAGGACCGTGTCGCCCCGTTTGACGGGGTGAGAGCGAAGAAACAGATCGAGGAGGCGATGGGTAACCTTCCCGTTGAAACCTGGTTTGACGATTTCGAAATAGAACCGCTGGCGTCGGCTTCTATCGCTCAGGTGCACACTGCGCGTCTGAAAGAGAACGGCAAAGAAGTGGTGATCAAGGTGATCCGCCCGGATATCCTGCCGATTATCAAAGCCGACATGAAGCTAATTTATCGTCTGGCGCGCTGGGTTCCGCGTCTGCTGCCGGACGGCCGTCGACTGCGCCCGATGGAAGTGGTGCGGGAATATGAAAAAACGCTGATTGATGAGCTTAATCTGCTGCGTGAATCGGCAAACGCCATTCAGCTGCGCCGCAATTTTGAAAACAGCCCGATGCTCTACGTGCCTGAAGTCTATTCTGACTATTGCAGCCAGAACATGATGGTCATGGAGCGCATCTACGGTATTCCGGTTTCGGATGTGGTGGCCCTGGAGAAGCAGGGAACGAACATGAAGCTGCTGGCCGAACGTGGCGTGCAGGTCTTCTTTACCCAGGTATTCCGCGACAGTTTTTTCCATGCGGACATGCATCCGGGTAATATCTTCGTGAGCTATGAGCATCCTGAGGATCCGAAATACATCGGTATCGACTGCGGAATTGTGGGCTCGCTGAATAAAGAAGATAAACGTTATCTGGCTGAGAACTTCATCGCCTTCTTCAACCGCGACTACCGTAAGGTGGCCGAGCTGCATGTGGATTCCGGCTGGGTTCCGCCAGACACCAACGTCGAAGAGTTCGAGTTTGCTATCCGTACCGTTTGCGAACCGATTTTTGAAAAACCGCTGGCAGAGATCTCTTTTGGACACGTGCTGTTAAACCTGTTCAATACGGCCCGCCGCTTTAATATGGAAGTTCAGCCACAGTTAGTTTTACTTCAGAAAACATTACTTTACGTTGAGGGTGTAGGTCGACAACTCTATCCTCAGTTAGACTTGTGGAAGACGGCTAAACCTTTCCTGGAATCCTGGATTAAGGATCAGGTTGGCCTTCCAGCGCTGGTGCGTTCGCTGAAAGAGAAAGGCCCGTTCTGGATCGAAAAAATGCCTGAAATTCCTGAACTGGTTTACGACAGTTTGCGTCAGAGCAAGAATCTTCAGCACAGCATGGATAAAATCGCCCGCGAGCTTCAGTCCAGCCGTGTGCGCCAGGGACAGTCACGCTACCTCTTTGGCATTGGCGCAACGCTGCTGTTGAGCGGTACGTTGCTGCTGATCAACCGTCCTGACTGGCAGATGATGCCCGCCTGGCTGATGGCTGGCGGGGTTGTTGTCTGGCTTGCAGGATGGAGAAAAACGCGCTGAGTTTGCATCGCCATCGACAGGTCGCATACGTATAATGCGACCTGACCAATTAATCATCTATCCCTGAGGAATATGTATGGGTGGTATCAGTATCTGGCAATTAGTCATTATTGCCGTCATCGTTGTGCTGCTGTTTGGCACCAAAAAGCTCGGTTCTATTGGTTCCGATCTGGGCGCGTCTATCAAAGGCTTCAAGAAAGCGATGAGCGATGATGAGAGCAAGCAGGATAAAACCAGCCAGGACGCTGACTTTACTGCTAAATCCATCTCCGATAAGCAAGAAGATGCCAAAAAGGAAGACGCTAAACGCCACGATAAAGAGCAGGTGTAAGTCGTGTTCGACATTGGTTTTAGTGAGCTGCTGCTGGTCTTTGTGATTGGTCTGATCGTGCTGGGGCCGCAGCGTCTGCCGGTAGCGGTGAAAACCGTCGTGGGCTGGGTTCGAGCGCTAAGATCGCTGGCTTCGACCGTTCAGAACGAGCTGGCGCAGGAACTTAAGCTGCAGGAGTTTCAGGAAAGCCTGAAAAAGGTTGAGAAGGCGAGCATGGATAACCTGACGCCGGAACTGAAAGCCTCAATGGATGAGCTGCGCGAAGCGGCGGAATCCATGAAGCGCTCTTACAGCGTTAACGATCCTGAAAAAGCGAGCGATGAAGCGAACACTATTCATAACCCGGTGGTGAAGGACAGCGAAGCGCAGCGTGAGGGCGTGACGCCAGCGAGTGCGGAGCACCAGGCCGCAGCGCCTGAACAAACACCGCAGGAAACTGAACTGAAAAAACAGGCGCAGCCGGAAGAGCCGGTGGTAAAAGCGGCTGAAGCGAAACCCGCCGCGCCCGTTTCCGAATCATCCCCCTCGTCGAGTGATAAAGCGTAACTATGGCAGTAGATGATACTCAACCGCTTATTGCGCACCTGATTGAGCTGCGTAAGCGCCTGTTAAACTGCATTATTGCGGTATTCCTCATATTCCTGTGCCTGGTCTATTTCGCCAACGATATTTATCAGGTGGTTTCTGCGCCGCTGATCAAGCAGATGCCGCTGGGGGCAACGATGATTGCAACAGACGTTGCATCACCGTTTTTCACCCCTATTAAGCTCACCTTCTGGGTGTCGTTGATTGCGTCTGCACCCGTCATCCTTTATCAGGTATGGGCATTTGTGGCGCCAGCACTGTACAGGCACGAACGTAAACTGGTGATCCCGCTGCTGGTCTCCAGTTCGCTGCTGTTCTATATCGGCATGGCGTTTGCCTACTTCGTTGTCTTCCCGCTGGCCTTTGGCTTCCTGACGCATACCGCGCCGGAAGGGGTTCAGGTATCGACGGATATCGCCAGCTACCTCAGCTTTGTGATGGCGCTGTTTATGGCGTTCGGTGTGGCGTTTGAAGTGCCGGTGGCCATTGTGCTGCTCTGCTGGGTTGGGGTAACCACCCCTGATGACCTGCGTAAGAAGCGTCCCTATATTCTGGTGGGCGCCTTCGTAGTCGGCATGCTGCTGACGCCGCCGGACGTCTTCTCACAAACGCTGCTGGCAATACCGATGTACTGCCTGTTTGAGGTTGGCGTATTCTTCTCGCGTTTCTACGTGGGAAAAGGACGCCGGTCGGACGATGAAGACGATGCGTCCGAAAAGACCACTGAAGAGTAAAACCAGCCGCCCGTCAGGGCGGTTGTTCTATGGGGAATCGCATGTTTGATATCGGACTCAACCTGACCAGCTCGCAGTTTGCGAAAGATCGTGACGAGGTGGTTGCGCGGGCTTTTGAGGCTGGCGTAAAAGGGCTGCTCCTGACCGGGACCAACCTGCATGAGAGCGAGCAGGCGCTGCTGCTGGCGCAACGCTATCAACACTGCTGGTCAACCGCCGGCGTCCACCCTCATAACAGCAGCCAGTGGACGGCGGAGAGCGCAGAAACCCTGCGCACGCTGGCAAAAAAGGCAGAGGTGGTGGCTATTGGCGAGTGCGGGCTCGATTTTAACCGCAACTTCTCCACGCCTGAAGAACAGGAAAAGGCGTTCACTGCCCAGCTTGCGCTGGCGGCAGAGCTTGAAATGCCCGTCTTTATGCACTGTCGCGACGCGCATGAACGTTTTCTCGCACTGCTGGACCCGTGGCTGGATAAACTGCCCGGCGCAGTGCTCCACTGCTTCACCGGGTCTCGCCAGGAAGCGCTGGATTGCCTGAACCGCGGTTTGTATCTGGGGATCACCGGTTGGGTGTGTGATGAGCGCCGCGGGCTTGAGCTTCGCGAGCTGCTGCCGATAATCCCGGCAGACCGTTTGCTTCTTGAAACCGATGCGCCATACCTGCTGCCGCGAGATATGAAGCCCAAACCGGCATCGCGGCGAAACGAGCCCGCCTTGCTGGGGCACATTGTTGAGCGCGTAGCGCACTGGCGCGGAGAGGATCCGCACTGGCTTTCCGCGCAGACGGATGACAACGTGCGTCGCCTGTTCGGGATAAACGTTTAAACTTTGCGGAAGTCGGTGTTTTTCACGCTCTGCAGCACCTGCTTGTTCAGCAGATTGAGCAACAGCATGGAGCGCGCTTCACCGTCCGGCTCGGCGAAAATCGCCTGCAGGCCTTCGAATGCGCCTTCGGTAATGACGACGCTATCGCCCGCGTAAGGGGTTTCCGGGTCGGTGATCCCTTCAGGCTGTTGATAAACAGACAGCTGATGAATGACGGTCGACGGAACGGTTGCCGGGTGGGCACCAAAACGAACGAAGTGGCTGACGCCGCGCGTTGCGCTGATGGTAGTGGTGTGGATCACCTCAGGGTCGAACTCCACGAACAGATAGTTCGGGAATAAAGGCTCACTGACGGTTGTGCGCTTCCCGCGCTGCATTTTTTCAAGCGTGATCACGGGTGTCAGACAATTTACAGACTGACGTTCAAGATGTTCCTGCGCGCGCTGAAGTTGCCCGCGTTTGCAATACAGTAAATACCAGGCCTGCATAATCACTCTTTCCCTTAGTTCGGGGCGCAAGCATATCAAAACCCTGGAGGGATCGCTAAGTTGATTATAATGGGGGAAATTCGAACACAGCGGATAAGTTCACGCTAATTTAACAAAATTACAGCATCAAGCAGGCTTACGCCGTATAATGAAGCGCTTACAGAGAGGCCATGACTAACTGCATGAAATACCACGATCTCCGCGACTTCCTGACGCTGCTGGAAAAGCAGGGTGAACTGAAACGCATTACACTTCCTGTTGATCCTTATCTGGAAATGACAGAAATTGCTGACCGCACCCTGCGTGCCGGTGGCCCTGCATTACTGTTTGAAAATCCAAAAGGTTACTCAATGCCGGTGCTGTGCAACCTGTTTGGCACCCCGCGTCGTGTCGCGCTGGGAATGGGGCAGGAAGACGTTACCGCGCTGCGTGAAGTGGGTAAACTGCTGGCATTTCTGAAAGAGCCTGAGCCACCGAAAGGTTTCCGCGATCTGTTCGATAAGCTGCCGCAGTTTAAGCAGGTGCTGAACATGCCCACCAAACGCCTGCGCGGCGCGCCGTGTCAGCAGAAAGTGCTGGAAGGCGATGCGGTGGATCTCACCAAAATCCCTATCATGCAGTGCTGGCCTGAAGATGCTGCGCCGCTGATAACCTGGGGCCTCACCGTGACGCGCGGACCGCATAAAGAGCGGCAAAACCTCGGTATTTATCGCCAGCAGCTGATTGGCAAGAATAAGCTCATCATGCGCTGGCTGTCGCACCGCGGCGGCGCGCTGGATTTCCAGGAGTGGTGTGCTGCACATCCGGGTGAACGGTTCCCGGTGTCTGTCGCGTTAGGTGCCGATCCGGCCACCATTCTGGGGGCGGTCACGCCCGTACCGGATACGCTCTCTGAATATGCGTTTGCTGGCCTGCTGCGCGGGACTAAAACCGAGGTCGTGAAGTGTATCTCCAACGATCTCGAAGTGCCGGCCAGCGCCGAAATTGTGCTGGAAGGTTACATTGAGCAGGGTGAAATGGCGCCAGAAGGCCCATACGGCGACCATACCGGCTATTACAACGAAGTGGATAACTTCCCGGTGTTTACCGTTACGCATGTTACTCAACGTGAAGATGCGATTTATCACTCCACCTATACTGGCCGCCCACCGGATGAACCGGCGGTGCTCGGCGTGGCGCTGAACGAAGTATTTGTGCCGATCCTGCAAAAGCAGTTCCCGGAAATCGTTGATTTTTATCTGCCGCCTGAAGGATGCTCGTATCGCATGGCGGTGGTCACGATGAAGAAGCAGTATCCCGGACATGCTAAACGCGTGATGATGGGCGTATGGTCTTTCCTGCGCCAGTTTATGTATACCAAATTTGTTATTGTCTGCGATGATGACGTTAACGCCCGTGACTGGAACGACGTTATCTGGGCGATAACCACGCGAATGGATCCTGCGCGTGATACGGTGTTAGTCGAAAATACGCCGATAGATTATCTGGATTTTGCCTCGCCGGTTTCCGGTCTTGGCTCAAAGATGGGACTGGATGCCACAAATAAATGGCCTGGCGAAACCGACCGTGAATGGGGTCGCCCGATCAAAAAAGATCCTGCTGTGACCGCGCGAATTGACGCGATCTGGGACGAACTGGCCATAATGAATAACGGTAAACCCTGAGCTGACCGTTAAGCCCTATAGACTTCCCGACAGAGAGAGCGAATGACAACCTTAAGCTGTAAAGTGACGTCGGTAGATGCTATTACCGACACCGTATATCGCGTCCGTTTGGTTCCTGAAGCGGCATTCTCATTCCGTGCCGGCCAGTACCTGATGGTGGTGATGGATGAGCGTGATAAGCGTCCTTTCTCTATGGCCTCTACGCCAGCAGAGCAGGAATTTATTGAGCTGCATATTGGTGCGTCTGAGCTTAACCTGTACGCGATGGCCGTGATGGACCGCATCCTGAAAGAGCGTGAGATTGTGGTCGACATTCCTCACGGCGACGCGTGGTTGCGTGATGACGAAGACCGTCCGCTGATTCTGATCGCGGGCGGTACGGGCTTCTCCTATGTGCGCTCTATTCTGTTGACCGCGCTGGCGCGTAATCCAGACCGTGACATCACCATTTACTGGGGCGGCCGTGAAGAGAAGCACCTGTACGACCTGTCTGAACTGGAAGCGCTGAGCGTTAACCATCCTAACCTGCGCATTGAGCCAGTGGTCGAGCAGCCGGAAGAGGGCTGGCGTGGACGTAGCGGGACGGTGCTGACGGCGGTACTGCAGGATCACGGCACGCTGGCGGGACATGATATCTACATTGCAGGCCGTTTCGAGATGGCGAAAATTGCCCGCGACCTGTTCTGTAACGAACGCGATGCGCGTGAAGATCGCCTGTTTGGCGATGCGTTTGCCTTCATTTAAATAAAAAACCCGCCCCTGACAGGCGGGAAGAACGGCAACTAAACTGTCTCTCTTCGCCAATGACGCCATAACTGCGTTGGCTGCGCTCGGTCACCCGAATCACTTACTAATGTAAGCTCATCGGGATTCGCTCGCTTGCCGCCTTGTTCTGACGTCATTGGCTTTGAGATACTTTTCCTTACTTACACTCTCTCAAACACCGTCGCGATACCCTGACCCAGGCCGATACACATCGTTGCCAGACCAAACTGGGCATCTTTGCGTTCCATCAGGTTAATCAGCGTCGTGCTGATACGCGCCCCGGAACAGCCCAGCGGGTGACCGAGGGCGATCGCGCCGCCGTTGAGGTTAATCTTCTCGTCGATCTGCTCCATCAGCCCCAGATCTTTAATGCACGGCAGGATCTGCGCGGCAAACGCTTCGTTCATCTCGAACAGATCGATATCGCTGGCAGTTAAGCCCGCTTTTTTCAGCGCCAGCTTCGAGGCCGGAACCGGGCCGTAACCCATGATTGAAGGATCGCAGCCCACCACCGCCATCGAACGCACGCGAGCGCGTGGCGTCAGGCCCAATTCGCGGGCGCGGCTTTCGCTCATTACCAGCATCGCGGCGGCACCGTCGGACAGCGCCGACGACGTCCCTGCCGTTACCGTACCGGTGACCGGATCAAATGCCGGACGCAGGGTAGAAAGCGCTTCGACCGTCGTTTCCGGGCGAATGACTTCGTCGTGGCTGAACTGCTTCAGTACGCCGTCTGCATCGTGGCCCCCGGTCGGGATGATCTCATTCTTGAAGGCACCGGACTGCGTGGCGGCCCAGGCGCGGGCGTGAGAGCGCGCGGCAAAAGCATCCTGCATTTCACGACTGATGCCGTGCAGGCGGGAGAGCATCTCGGCGGTCAGGCCCATCATGCCTGCGGCTTTCGCCACGTTGCGGCTCATGCCCGGATGGAAATCGACCCCGTGGCTCATCGGCACGTGTCCCATGTGTTCAACGCCGCCGACCAGACAGGCCTGCGCATCGCCGGTCATGATCATGCGCGCCGCGTCGTGCAGGGCCTGCATCGACGAACCGCACAGGCGGTTGACGGTGACCGCCGGAACCGAATGCGGGATCTCCGCCAGCAGCGACGCGTTGCGGGCGATGTTGAAGCCCTGCTCCAGCGTTTGCTGCACGCAGCCCCAGTAGATATCGTCGAGCGCTGCTGGGTCCAGCGCGGGGTTACGCGCCAGCAGGCTACGCATCAGGTGCGCGGAGAGATCTTCCGCGCGCACGTTACGGAACGCACCGCCTTTTGAACGGCCCATCGGGGTGCGAATCGCATCAACAATGACAACCTTTTCCATTGTGACTCCTTAAGCCGTTTTCAGCGCGCCAACCGGACGGGCTGGCTCAACTGCTGGATAGTAGGGTTCGTTATGGCGCGCTTTGTTACGTAGCCCTTCCGGCACTTCATAAAGCGGACCGAGGTGCTGATACTGCTGCGCCATATCGAGATAGCGGGCGCTGCCGAGCGTATCCAGCCAGCGGAACGCGCCGCCGTGGAACGGAGGGAAGCCCAGGCCATATACCAACGCCATATCCGCTTCTGCCGGGCTGGCGATAATGCCTTCTTCCAGGCAACGGACCACTTCGTTGATCATCGGAATCATCATGCGGGCAATAATTTCGTCGTCGGTGAAGTCGCGTTTCGGCTGGCATACGTCGGCCAGCAGGCCATCCACCGCCGCATCTTCTTCTTTCTTCGGTTTGCCTTTGCTGTCTTCTTTATAACGCCAGAAGCCCAGGCCGTTTTTCTGTCCGAAGCGGTTGGCGTCAAAGAGGGCGTCAATGGCATCGCGATAATCTTTCTGCATGCGCTGCGGGAAGCCCGCCGCCATGACGGCCTGCGCGTGGTGGGCGGTATCAATGCCGACGACGTCCAGCAGATACGCCGGGCCCATCGGCCAGCCGAACTGTTTTTCCATTACTTTGTCGATTTTGCGGAAGTCCGCGCCGTCGCGCAGCAGCTGGCTGAAGCCGGCGAAGTACGGGAACAGCACGCGGTTGACGAAGAAGCCAGGGCAGTCATTAACGACGATCGGCGTTTTACCCATCTTGCTTGCCCACGCCACGACTTTAGCGATGGTTTCGTCAGAGGTTTTTTCTCCACGGATCACTTCGACCAGTGGCATACGGTGTACCGGGTTGAAGAAGTGCATTCCGCAGAAGTTTTCCGGACGCTTCAGCACGCTCGCCAGTTCGCTGATGGGGATGGTGGAGGTGTTTGAGGCCAGGACGGCGTCTGGGCGAACCTTGTCTTCCGTTTCCGCCAGCACCGCTTTTTTGACTTTCGGGTTCTCAACGACCGCTTCAACCACCACGTCCACACGGTCGAAACCGCTGTATTCCAGCACAGGCTGGATGGTTGAGATCACGCCTGCGAGCTTCAGCCCGTCAATTTTTCCGCGCTCAAGCTGTTTATTCAGCAGCTTGGCGGCTTCGGTCATGCCCAGCGTCAGAGATTTCTCGTTGATGTCTTTCATCACTACCGGCACGCCTTTCCAGGCCGACTGGTAAGCGATGCCGCCGCCCATAATACCGGCGCCGAGTACCGCCGCGTGTTTTGGCGTCTCAACGTTTTTAGTCAGCTGTTTGGCTTTGCCCTTCACGAACTGATCGTTGAGGAAGATGCCAACCAGCGCGCGGGCTTCATTGGTGTGCGCCAGTGGAACAAAGCTCTGGTTTTCCAGCTTCAGGGCTTCGTCGCGGCCAAAGCGGGCTGCCGCTTCAATGGTTTTCACCGCCGTGATTGGCGCCGGGTAGTGTTTACCCGCCGTCTGCATCACCATGCCTTTGGCGATGGTGAAGCTCATGGTGGCTTCAATCTTGCTGAGCTTTAACGGCTCCAGCTTCGGCTGACGTTTGGCCTTCCAGTCGAGGTCGCCGTTAATCGCCTGACGCAGAATGGCGAGTGCACCTTCAACCAGCTTCTCTGGTTTCACGACGCCGTCGACCAGACCGATTTTCTGCGCCTGTTCTGCACCCACGTCTTTACCAGTGGCAATGATTTCCAGGGCGCTGTCGGCGCCCAGCATGCGGGGCATACGCACGGAACCGCCAAAGCCCGGCATGATGCCCAGCTTGGTTTCCGGCAGGCCGATACGCAGGTCCGGCGTCGCCAGACGGTAGTCGGTCGCCAGCACGCACTCGCAGCCGCCGCCCAGCGCGTAGCCGTTCACGGCAGAGATCGTTGGAACAGGCAGATCTTCCAGACGATTAAAGACGCTGTTGGCAAAGTGCAGCCACTGGCTCAGCTGTTCTTCCGGAACCTGGAACAGCGAAAGGAATTCGGTGATATCGGCACCGACGATAAAGGCCGCTTTGTTCGAACGCAGCAGCAGCCCTTTTAATTCAGATTGCTTTTCAAGTACTTCCAGCGCCTGGCCAAGACTGGCCACCGTCGCGGTATCAAGCTTATTCACTGAGCCGGGGGCATCGAACACCAGTTCGGCAATGCCATCTTCCAGCCAGTTGAGGTACAGGGTGTCGCCTTTGTAAAGCATGTCAGTCTCCTGAATCCAGCAAGTGGATCTGGTCATACCAGATGAGACGGAGTGTGGAATTTATGTTAATAAAATGCAAATTACTCATTAAGAAATTGCTGCGTTGATCACGGTCGGTGGAAATCACGCAGCCGGAGTGAGGTGTGCTAAGATGCGATGACTTGAGGTCAAAAAAACGAAAGGAAGAATGATGGACTCACTGGCTTCGCTTTATAAAAATCATATCGTTACCCTACAGGAACGTACCCGCGATGTACTGGCCCGCTTCAAGCTGGATGCCCTTCTGATCCACTCCGGCGAGCTGATGAATACTTTTCTTGATGACCACGCCTATCCGTTTAAGGTTAACCCGCAGTTTAAAGCCTGGGTGCCGGTGACACAGGTTCCGAATTGCTGGCTGCTGGTGGACGGCGTGAACAAGCCGAAACTGTGGTTCTACCTGCCGGTTGATTACTGGCACAACGTCGAACCGCTGCCGACCTCTTTCTGGACCGAAGAAATTGAGGTGATCGCCCTGCCAAAAGCGGACGGCATTGGCAACCAGCTGCCAGCGGCGCGCGGCAACATCGGCTACATTGGCCCTGTACCTGAACGTGCGCTCGGTCTGGATATTCCGGCAGACAAACTCAATCCGAAAGGCGTGCTGGATTACCTGCACTATTACCGCGCGTATAAAACCGACTATGAACTCTACTGCATGCGTGAAGCGCAAAAAACGGCGGTGAATGGCCACCGCGCCGCGCACGAAGCGTTCCAGTCAGGCATGAGCGAGTTCGACATCAACCTGGCCTACCTGACCGCAACCGGTCATCGTGACACCGACGTACCGTACAGCAACATCGTCGCGCTGAATGAGCATGCGTCTGTTCTCCACTACACCAAACTGGATCATCAGGTTCCGTCTGAGATGCGCAGCTTCCTGCTGGACGCAGGCGCAGAGTACAACGGCTATGCGGCCGATCTGACCCGCACCTGGGCGGCGAATGCGGATACCGATTTTGCGCAGCTTATTAAGGACGTAAACGACGAACAGCTGGCGCTGATTGGCACCATGAAGGCCGGAACCAGCTACGTGGATTACCACATCCAGTTCCATCAGCGCATTGCCAAACTGCTGCGTAAGCATCAGATTGTGAAAGACATTAGCGAAGAGGCGATGGTCGAAAACGACCTGACTGGACCATTCATGCCGCACGGTATCGGCCACCCGCTGGGCCTGCAGGTTCACGACGTTGCGGGCTTCATGCAGGATGATACCGGCACGCACCTGGCGGCACCGTCTAAATATCCTTACCTGCGCTGCACCCGTATTCTTGAGCCGCGCATGGTATTGACCATCGAGCCGGGGATCTACTTTATTGAATCCCTGCTGGCGCCGTGGCGTGAAGGGCAGTTCAGCAAGCACTTCAACTGGGAAAAAATCGACGCGCTGAAACCGTTTGGCGGCATTCGTATCGAAGATAACGTGGTGGTTCACGAGAACGGTATCGAGAATATGACGCGAGACCTGAAGCTGGCCTGATGGAAAGCTGGCTGATACCGGCTGAACCGGTCACCTTTGTTGAGGAAATCAAGAAAAGCCGCTTTATTACGCTGCTTGCGCACACCGACGGCGTAGAGGCGGCGAAAGCGTTTGTCGAGTCCGTTCGCGCGGAGCACCCTGACGCACGTCACCACTGCGTGGCGTGGGTGGCAGGGCCGCCGGACGATTCGCAACAGCTCGGTTTTTCAGACGACGGTGAACCGGCGGGCACAGCCGGTAAACCCATGCTCTCCCAGCTGATGGGCAGCGGCGTGGGTGAAATTACCGCCGTGGTGGTGCGCTACTACGGCGGCATCCTGTTAGGTACGGGTGGGCTGGTAAAAGCGTATGGCGGCGGCGTTCAGCAGGCACTGAATATCCTGACGACCACCCGCAAAACGCCGCTCACCGAATATACTTTATTGTGCGATTACGCTCAGCTATCGGGCATTGAAACACTGCTCAAACAATTTAACGGCGTGATTGCGCACAGTGATTACCAGGCAATGGTGCAATTACGCGTGGCGCTTCCTCAGGCAGAACTGGCTGCTTTTTCAGCAAAACTGGCTGATTTCAGTCGCGGTTCGTTGCAATTGCTGCCGATTGAAGAATAATCCCCACCTCACTTTTTGAATACCAAAGGAAGCGGCAGAGATGCATTTTCGTGCCATAACCCGAATCGTTGGATTGCTGGTCATACTCTTTTCGGGGACGATGATTCTCCCTGGACTGGTGGCGCTTATCTACCGGGACGGCGCGGGGCGGGCTTTTACCCAGACCTTCTTTGTCGCGCTGGCGATCGGCTCGCTGCTGTGGTGGCCGAACCGTCGTCAGAAAGGTGAGCTGAAATCTCGCGAAGGCTTTCTGATTGTGGTCCTGTTCTGGACGGTGCTGGGAAGCGTCGGTTCGCTGCCCTTTATCTTCTCTGAGCAGCCTAACCTCAGCATCACGGATGCCTTTTTTGAATCGTTTTCTGGTTTAACGACCACCGGTGCGACGACGCTGGTGGGGCTGGATTCGTTACCCCACGCTATTCTCTTTTATCGTCAGATGCTGCAGTGGTTCGGGGGGATGGGGATCATCGTCCTGGCGGTGGCCATCCTGCCGATTCTGGGCGTCGGGGGGATGCAGCTGTACAGGGCTGAAATGCCGGGGCCGCTGAAAGATAATAAGATGCGCCCGCGTATTGCCGAGACGGCGAAAACCCTGTGGCTGATTTATGTTCTGCTGACGGTAGCCTGCGCGCTGGCGCTGTGGTTTGCCGGGATGCCTGCGTTTGATGCTATCGGGCACAGCTTCGCGACGATTGCCATTGGCGGGTTCTCCACTCACGATGCCAGCGTGGGGTACTTCGACAGCCCAACGATTAACACCATCATTGCGATTTTCCTGCTGATCTCCGGCTGTAACTACGGCCTGCACTTCTCTTTACTGAGCGGACGTAGTCTGAAGGTGTACTGGCGCGATCCTGAGTTTCGCATGTTCATTGGCGTCCAGCTTACCCTGGTCGTCATCTGCACCCTGGTGCTGTGGTTCCATGATGTTTACAACTCGGCGCTGACCACGCTCAATCAGGCGTTTTTCCAGGTGGTGTCGATGGCGACGACCGCCGGGTTTACCACGGACAGCATCGCGCGCTGGCCGCTGTTCCTGCCGGTACTGCTGCTGTGCTCCGCGTTTATCGGCGGCTGCGCCGGGTCGACGGGCGGTGGTCTGAAGGTGATTCGTATTCTGCTGCTGTTCAAGCAGGGGAACCGTGAGCTGAAGCGCCTGGTCCACCCGAATGCGGTCTACAGCATTAAGCTGGGGAACCGCGCGCTGCCGGAACGTATCCTCGAAGCGGTGTGGGGGTTCTTCTCGGCGTATGCGCTGGTCTTTATCGTCAGCATGCTGGCGATCATCGCGACGGGAGTGGATGATTTCTCCGCTTTTGCGTCCGTCGTCGCAACACTAAACAACCTCGGGCCTGGCCTGGGGGTTGTGGCGGATAACTTTGCCAGCATGAACCCGGTTGCGAAATGGATCCTTATTGCCAATATGCTGTTTGGTCGTCTTGAGGTCTTTACGCTGCTGGTGCTGTTCACCCCAACATTCTGGCGCGAATAAGGAGCCGTTGATGAAAACACTGATTCTTTTCTCTACGCGAGACGGACAAACGCGTGAGATTGCCGCGTATCTGGCGTCGGAATTAAAAGAGCTGGGCATTTACTCGGATGTGGTGAACCTGAATCGCGCGGAGGAGATTGCCTGGCAGGAGTACGATCGCGTGGTGATTGGCGCCTCCATTCGTTACGGACACTTCCATCCGGCGCTGGATCGCTTTGTGAAAAAGCATACGGCGGTACTCAACACATTGCCGGGCGCGTTTTACTCGGTCAATCTGGTTGCCCGTAAAGCTGAGAAGCGTACGCCGCAGACCAACAGCTACACGCGCAAATTTTTGCTCGGCTCGCCGTGGCAGCCAGACCTGTGCGCCGTCTTTGCCGGTGCGCTGCGCTATCCTCGCTACCGCTGGTATGACCGCTTCATGATCCGCCTGATAATGAAGATGACGGGTGGCGAAACCGATACGCGTAAAGAAGTGGTTTATACCGACTGGTCGCAGGTGGCCAGTTTTGCGCGGGAAATTGCCCATTTAGCGGGCGATTCGCGACTTAAATAAGCGTTAAGTTTGAAAAGTGAGCGAACGAAAAGTTTTTTGTATTTTGTGCTTGTCACTTCAGAATAACTCCCTATAATGCGCCTCCACTGACACGGAACAACGGCACACACGCCGCCGGGTCAGCAGAGAAAAGCGAAATAAATGCTTGACTCTGAAGCGGGAAAGCGTAATATGCACACCCCGCGCCGCAGCGAAAACGAAGCGGCACTGCTCTTTAACAATTTATCAGACAATCTGTGTGGGCACTCAAAGTGACATGGATTCTTAACGTC